>NZ_JABWRA010000079.1:0-18698 GCF_014268705.1 Pseudomonas sp. SWRI179
CTGTGGGAGCGGGCTTGCTCGCGATGAGGCCGGCACATCCAACATCACCGCAAACTGACCCACCGCTTTCGCGAGCAGGCTCGCTCCCACACTGGATCTGTGGTGAACACAAAATTCATGTCCGACACAGGACCACTGTGGGAGCGGGCTTGCTCGCGATGAGGCCGGCACATCCAACATCACCGCAAACTGACCCACCGCTTTCGCGAGCAGGCTCGCTCCCACACTGGATCTGTGGTGAACACAAAATTCATGTCCGACACAGGACCACTGTGGGAGCGGGCTTGCTCGCGATGAGGCCGGCACATCCAACATCACCGCAAACTGACCCACCGCTTTCGCGAGCAGGCTCGCTCCCACAGGGGAAACGCGGACTCACCAAGCCCGTTTGGAAAAAGGCGCGTAGATTTTTCAAAAAAAACGGCGCTTTTCATTTCTGAAACAAGCGCCGTTTTTCCTGAGTGAACAGCATTACCTACAGTATTCAGGGTTTGCTCAAGACAGCATTTCGGCCAAGGGCGCGGCATCAGACTGTGGGGCAACTTCGCTGAGCTTACCGTGTTCGATGCGGATCAACCGGTCGGCCAGGCCGAAGTAGGCGTCGTCATGGGAAATGACGATCAGCAGTTTGCCGCGCTCGCGCAGGTCCGGCAGGATCCGGGTGTAGAAAAAGTGCTTGAACACCGGGTCCTGGTCGGCGGCCCATTCGTCGAACAGATAGCAGGGGCGGTCGTCCAGATAGGCGCTGAGCAGCGCCAGGCGCTTGCGTTGCCCGGTGGACAGCGCCAGCGTGGTCAGCTTGCCTTCCTCGATTTGCACCTTATGGTCCAGTTGCAGGTGGACCAGGTAGTCCTGCGCCTGTTTCACCAAGTGCGGATCGTCGCCATCGAACAGGTTCTCGAACAGGCAGAAGTCGGTGAAGATCGCCGAGAAGTGCTGCCGGTAATGGTGGTTGTCATTGCTCGAGGACACTTGCTCGTCGAGCATGATCTCACCGCTTTCCGGTCGGTACAGCCCGGTCAGCAACAAGGCCAGGGTGGTCTTGCCGCTGCCGTTGCCGCCGGTGATGAACACCACTTCGCCGGCATTGAGGGTGAGGTCGATGGGGCCCAGGGTGAAGTGCCCGTCCTCGCGCTCGCGGTAGTAGGTGTGGGTGACCTGGCGGCACACCAGGCTGCGGACCTGGGTCGGCGAGATCGTGTCGAGGGTCTCGTCGGCGGTTTGCATCTCGCCTTCCAGGGCGCGGATCTTGTTCAGGGCCACGCTGGCCCGGCCGAGGGTCGGCAAGGCATGCATCAGTTCCGACAAAGGCGTGATCATGTAGAGGATCGCCAGGATATAGCCGGTGACCAGGCTCACGCCCAGGTCGATGAAATGCGGCGCGGCGAACAGCACCACGCCGATCAGCAGGTAGAACACGGCATTGCCCCAGTTCAGGACCAGTGCGTAGATGCTCATGCCCCGGACAAAATCGCGGCGGTATTGCTGGCTCACCGGTATCAGCAGGCGGGTGAAGAAGTGCTGCCGGCGGGGATGGTTGAGTTGCAGCTCCTTGCTACCGTCGGTGAGCAGGCGATATTGATTGAACAACTGGTCCTTGAGCTCGCGCGCCCGGGAGATCGAGGTCAGTGCCCGGCGTTGCGGCCAGTGAAAGCTCAGGCTGCCCAGGGCGATCAGCAGCAGCGTCAGGCCCAGCAGCGGCAGGCTGAGCCAACCCAGGTAAGCGAGGCACGCGGTGATGATCCCGACGTTGACCAGCAGGATCGGCACCAACTCCACGGCCTGGCTGATGGTTTGCGTATCGTCGGTGAGCATCGCCAGCAGGCGATGCTTGCCCAGGCGCTGCAATTGCGCGTAGGGCGTGTCGATCAGCTTGGCGCTCAGGTGCAGGCGCATGTCGTTGACCGCCGCCTGGCCCAGGCGCAGCAGGCTGATGTCGGAGATGATCCGCGACACCGCGACCAACACCACCAGGCCGGCGAAGAGCAGGCCATCCACCGGGCGCAGCGTATCGAACACCTCCAGACTGTGGTTGATGTTGGCGATCAGGCCGGCTGCCGCGAGGCCGCAGGTCAGACCCGTGAGGGTCGCCACCAGCAGTGCGCGCCAGGAGCGCTTAGCCATGAGTAACAACAGATCCATTTCAAACCGCTCCGTGTGTAGCAATGGCCGTGAGGCGCGCCGCCAATTGTTCGTGCAGGGCGCGTTGCTCAAGGATGGTCAGGTGTTGCGCTGCGATGACCTCGCGGGTCAACGGCCCACTGCTGAGGTTTTCCCAATGCGGGTCGGCGAATTCAGCCTGGGCCAGGGTATCGCTGGCCCACCAGACATGCACCGGGCAGCTCAACCGTACGGGCTTGAACGTGGCCAGCAGGTGCTGCGTATGCTGCTGGTAGCGCAGCCGTGTTTGTAAATGTTCCCAACTGTCGCCATCGAGTTGCAGGCCTTGTTGCCGTGCCCACTGGACCAGTTCCGGCAAGCGTGCCGCCGGGGGCAGGGCGTCCAGTTGCGCCAGCAACGCGGTCATGATCGGCGTTGATAACTGGCGTAACACGGCTTGGCTGTCCAGCGTCAGCGCTTGGGAGGCTGATTCCAGCAGCGCTTCGACACTGTCTTCCGGCGCTTGATGCTGGTATTGCGAGTCGATGATACCGAGAAACGCCACTTCTTCGCCCTGGCTTTCCAGGCGCGCGGCCGCGGCAATCGCCAGCAGGCCGCCGAGGGAGAACCCCAGCAGGTGATAAGGCCCCTGGGGTTGTTGTTGGCGCAGGTGCTCGACGTAGCACGCGGCGAGGCTTTCGATATCGCCGCCCAGCGTCGTGCTGTCGTCGGTCAGGTATGCCGCCTGCAAGCCCCAGAGGTGCCAGGACGCAAGTGGCGTCAGCAGCGTGCGGTAATCCTGCACGTGGCCGGTGGAGGGGTGGAAGCAGAACAGATTGGCGGCTTCAACGGCGTTGGGCGCCGACAACCGCACCAGTGGCGAAAGCTTGAGTTCGGCCTGCACCAGTGCGGCAAATGCCGAGACGCTCGGGGCGTTGAACACCGCATTGACCGTCACCGGTGCCGACAGCGCAGTCTGCAAGCGGCTGGCAAGCGTCACCGCCGCCAGGGAGTGGCCGCCCAGCTCGAAGAAGTCGTCGTCGATGCCCACCCGTTCCAGGCCCAGCACCTGTGCCCAGACCTCGGCGAGCAGGGCTTCCAGCGGTGTGCGCGGCAAGGCGCTGCCGACGGTGTCCAGCACTTTGTCGGCCCATTGCTGCAAGGTCTTGCGGTCGAGCTTGCCGTTGCCCATCAGCGGTAATGCCTCGACGATCCGCAGGGTCGGCAGCATGTAGTCCGGCAAGCAATCCTGGGCCTGGCCATGCAGCCGCGCGACCGTGGTCGAATGCCCAGGTGTCAGGGTCATGAAGGCGAACAGTTGCTGGCCGAGCTCGCCCCGGGGGATGCATTCGACCGCGGCCTGGGCCACGCCGGGAAGGCCGGCCAGCTGTGCCTGGATCTCATCGAGCTCCACGCGGAAACCACGGATTTTCACTTGGCGGTCGGCGCGCCCGGTGATCTCCAGGCTGCCGTCATGGCGATAGCGGGCCATGTCGCCGGTGCGATAGAGGCGTTCACCTGGCCGTTGGGCCAGTTCGATGAAACGTCCGGCATTTTGTTGTGCGTCCAAGTACCCGCGAGCCAGTTGCGGGCCGGCGATATACAGCTCGGCGCTCTGCCCGGGAGCGGCCGGCGCTTGCTGCTCGTCGAGCAGGTACAGGCGCATGCCGTCGAGGCGGTCGCTCAGGGGCAGGCGGCGATAGTCCATGGCCGGTTCGGCTTTGTGCATCACCACCCCCACGGTGGTTTCGGTCGGGCCGTAATGGTTCAAGACCGTCAGCGCCGGCGCGAGGCTGCGAATGCGTTGCAGCAGGCGCCGCGAGCAGCTTTCGCCACCGAGAATCAATTGCTTGCGCGGCAACACCGCAGCGCTCTGAGCGTGAATCAACCAGGCGTCGAGCAACGACGGCACGACCTTCAGGTGGTCGATCGGGTACTGCGCCTGCCAGGCTGCCCAGGCTTGGGCGTCCATCGCCGTTTCCTTGTCCAGCAGGTGCAATTCGCCGCCGCTGAGCAGCGCCGGGAACAGCAACGTGTAGCCCAGGTCGGCGGCCAGGGAAGTGACCACCGCACTGCGTTCGCCCACTCCCAGGGCCAGGCGCCGGGACACGCTGGCGACATAGCTGGCGAGCTGCCGATGCTCGACGATCACGCCTTTGGGCATGCCGGTGCTGCCGGAAGTGAACAGCACATAGGCCGCGTCCTGGCCTTGGACTTCGGCGTCGATTGCCGTGGCAGGCGCTTGCTGCCAAGTCGCTTCATCACTCAGGTCGAGGCTGCCGATGCCGGGCAACGCGGGGGCGCTGCCGGCCGAACCGCTAAGGACGAAGACCGGCTGGGCCTGTTGCAGGATCGCCAGGGAGCGTTGCGCCGGCTGATGCACATCCAGGGGAACGAATGCCGCGCCGCTCTTGAGCACGGCGAGCATGGCCAGGACCATCTGCGTCGAGCGGTCCAGGTACAACGCCACGCGATCTTCGCGCCCCACGCCTTGGGCGCGCAGGTAATGGGCCAGTTGGTTGCTGCGCGCCTGCAATTGGGCGTAGCTCAGTGGCCCGTTGTGGTCGCGCAGGGCCAAGTGTTCGGGGAACTGCGCGGCACAGGCATCGAAATCGGCCGGCACGCTGGTAAACGGCAACGTTGCGACATCGTCCTGCAGGGCGGCCAGCGTCGCGGTGAAGCTCGGCGCCTGCAAGGACAGCTCGGCCAAGGGTTTGTCGGGGTGGGCGAGGGCATCGAGCAGCAGCGATTGGAACTGCTCCAGCAGGACCCGTGCGGCTTGTTCGCTGTAGCGGCCCGGCAGGTGGCAGAGGTTCAGGCGATAGCCGCCGGCGCTGGTCTCGGCCACCAGCAACAGTTCTATGCCCGCGGGGATGGCTTGGGCGTCCAGCACCGTGAGTGTCGATGCCAGGCTGCCCAAGGTGTCGAGTCGATCGGGCAACTGACCACCCCACTGGAAGCCGTATTGCGAAGCCTCGGCCGGCAGTGCAGCGCTGACGCCGCAATATTCCTGCCATTCCGTCGCGTGTTCGCAAAGCGCTTGCAGTTCTGCCAGCGCCTGGGAAAAAGGGCTGCCTGCCGGGGGTTGCCAGCGCAGGGGCAGGGGCTTGGCGAACAAGCCCCAGCAGTCGGCGAGTTCTTCATAGTCGTCGCGGCAATCGTGGACCCAGTTCAAGATCAGTGCCGGGTTGTCACCGGTGCTCAGGCGTTGCAACAGCACGCCCCAGGCCGTCATCAGGACCTGCTCGGGCGAGGCGTCGTGACGTTGGCAAAAACCGTCGAGGGCCACGCTCAACTGTGGATCGGCGCTCAGGCGAGTGGTCACCGGGGCGTCAGGGCGGTCGCTGCGTACCTGGCGGTAGAGCAACTCGCCGGCGGCCGGCTCGTCCAGGGCCTGGCTGGCCCAGAAACGCCGGCCAGGATCGGCGTCTTCATCGGCCTGCAATTCGTAGAGCCAGGCGCTGTACTGGGTATACGTCATGGCCTCGTCATCCACCGTCGGCGCATCCGTCGAGGCCAATGCCTGCGCCAGGCGCAGCAGGGTCCCGCGATCCGCGCTCAGCGCCGGCAGTTGCAGCGTCACCCGGTGGCGATCGTCGCCGACCGCGTGCGCCTCGACGCTGATGGCGTCCGCGGCCATGACGGTGGATTCCACCACTTGCAACGGCATCAGCAAGCCCGGCTCAGGCCGCACCCGCAGGCGCAGGGCCTCGTGGCAGGCGCTCAGGGCGACGAGCCGTTGGCGCAGGCGCTCAAGGGCCAACGGGCCTGTTATTTCCAGTTCCAGGCGCACTGCGGGCAAACCCGCCAACCACTGGCTGCGTTGCTGGGGCGAGAGGGCGAAGGCTTCTTCACGTTTCTCGAAGGCGCTCATGCCTGCACCTCCGCAGTCGGCTGTGCTTCGGGCAGGCCGCCGGTCAATTGTTCACGGCGCATCATCTGGCCCATGGCGACGCAGATCTTGCGCTCACCCTCGAAGGGATCCCGAGCGTGGGCCACCAGCATGTTGTCCAGCATCACCATGTCACCCTTTTGCCAACTGAAACGTACCGCGCAGTCTTCATAGGCCGCGCCGATTACCTGCATCACCGCGTCTTCGATCACGCTGCCGTCACCGTAGTAGACGTTGCGGGGCAGGTGCCCGGGGCCGAACAGGCTGATCAGGTTGCTGCGCACTTCCGGCTCCAGGCAGGCGGTGTGGTGCAGTTGCACTTGGTTGAAGAACGACAATTCCCCGGTCTCGGGATGCGCGACGATGGCCGGGCAATGCTGGGCGATCCGCAGGTTGTCGGCCCCCAGCCACTCCCAGCGCATGCCTGATGCCAGGCATTGGCGCTCGACTTCCTCGCGCTGTTCGGTCTTGAAGAAGTCCTGCCAGCGCACATCCAGTTTGTCGGTGAAGTGCCGCACGTAAAGCAGGCCCAGGGCCTTGAAGCGGGCGACGATATCCTCGGGCAAGCGCGCCAGCACCTGCCGGCAATCGACGATGGGCGTGCAGCCGCCACGTGGCGCCGGTGTTTCGCAGTAGAACCACTGCTTGCGTGGCCACTGCGGCAGATGGGAGCTCTCGTTGTGGAAGAGAATCATGTGCTGTTCCGGGTACGGCGTGGAGTGGTAGATGTTCTTGCCGGAAGTGTTTTTTGGCAGGTCGCCGTAGGTCCCGTACAGGTCGGGTTCGATGGCCTGGGCGAACTGCTCGAAAGCGGCGGCATCCGGCAGGTTGAAACCGCGGAACAACAGGCCGCCGTGGGTCAGCAGTTGGGCGTTGATCCATTCCCGGGCTTGCAGCGCCCAGTGCACCGGGTCCAAGTCGCCGAGCAACGGCTCGATCACCAACGGCAAGGCTTGCCCGGCGTCGAGGGTGCGGGTACGGACCTGCTCGTGGGCCACCTGGCTCACGGCGGTTGCGCGGGTCTGCTTGAGCTTGCTCAGTTTCGACTGCTTGCGCGCGCTGCGGGCCGAGGCCTCGTCGAGCGACGCTTCAGGCTGGGGCGGTGCGCTGGCATTGCCGCCCCCAAGGCGCCACGACCATTGGTCCAGCGCTTGCGCCGGGGCCACGACGAGCTGCTCCAACAGGTGCTCGAAACCTTGTTCGAGGCGCTGGATGGTCTGCTCTTGCAACACGCTGGTGCGATACACCCAGCGCACGTTCAGCCCTTGTTCCTCGTCTTCTTCGACAAACACGGCGAGGTCGAACTTGCTGCTCTCCTGGGGCGATACCAGGTGTTCCACCTCAAGGTCCGGCGGGCTGGCATTGCCGCTGGGCGTGTTCTGCATGACGAACAACACCTGGACCAGCGGATTGATCCCTGGCGTACGCGGCGGCTGCAGTTCCTCGACCAGTTTGTCGAACGGCACTTGCTGGTGCTGGAACGCCGACAGGCAATCTTCGCGCAAGCGCTGCAGGCGGGCGTCAAAGGTTTCGCCTTCGCTCAGGCGGGCACGGATCGGCAACACGTTGACGAAGAACCCGATGAGGTGTTCCAGGGCCGGATGTTCGCGGTTGGCCAGGTCGGTGCCGACGATAAAGTCATTGGCCCCGGTGGCCCGCTGCAACAGGCTGTTGAAGGCGTTGAGCAGGACCATGAACAGCGTCGCCCGTTGATCCTGCGCATAGGCCTTGAGCACCTGCGTCTGGGCTGCGGTGAAGCGTTGCTCCAGGGCCGCGCCCTGGTAGTCGGGGCGTGCCGGGCGTGGCTGGTCAAGCGGCAGCGGGATCACCGTGGGCGCGCCGTCGAGCTGGCGACGCCAGTAATCGATGGCCCGGCCCAGCAGGCGCTGTTGCGTTTCGCTGCGTTGCCAGTAGGCATAGTCGGCGAACTGGATCGGCAACACTGGCAGCACCGGCGTCGAGCCGCTGGTGCGGGCCTGGTAGCCGACGATCAACTCCTGCATCAGGATGCCCATGGACCAGGCGTCCGTGGCGATGTGATGCAGCACCAGTTGCAGCACGTGATCGTCGCTTCCCAAGTGCAGCAGGTTGGCGCGCAGCATCGGCGCCTGTTGCAGATCGAACGGACGCCCGGCCTGTTCATCGATCAGGCGTTGCAGGGTTTGCGCCTGTTCCTCGCTGGCGAGGTGACTCAGCTCGGTGGGTGTCAAGTCGACCATCGGCGCCGGGCTGATGACCTGGCAAGGCTGGTCGCCGTGGAGGTGGAACGCGGTGCGCAAGGACTCATGGCGTTCGAACACCGCTTGCAAGGCCCCCTGCAGGGCCGCGATGTCCAGCGCGCCACGCAGCCTGACGGTGGTGGTCATGTTGTAGGCGGCGCTAGGGCCTTCGAAGCGATCCAGGAACCACAACCGTTGCTGGCTGTAGGACAGCGGCAACGGCTGGTTACGCGGCGCCAGGGCAATTTCGCTGTCGCCGTCGGCCTCGCTCTGGGCGTCGCGCTGTCGATCCACCGCGTCGGCCAGTTGCTCGAGGGTGCCACGCTCGAACAGCGTGCGCAGCGGCAGGTTCACGTTCAACCGTCGACGAATCCGCGACAACACCTGGGTGGCCAGCAAGGAGTGACCGCCGATGGCGAAGAAGTCGTCGTGCACACCCACGTTGTCGAGGCCGAGAATCTCTTGCCAGAGTTCGGCCAGGACCTGCTCGGTCGGCGTGCGCGGTGCCATGGATTGCCCCTGCGCCGTTTCGTCCTGGGGCACGCCCAGGGCGGCGAGGGCACGACGGTCGACCTTGCCATTGGCGTTCAGTGGCAATTGCTCAAGGGCCAGCCAACGAGCCGGGACCATGTAGCTTGCCAGTTGCTGGCCCAGGTAAGCGCTCAAGGCCTGTTGCGTGGACTCGCCGTCCAGGTCGGCCGCTTCGTCGAGCACATACCAGGCCACCAGTTGCAACGCGCCACGGGCATCGGGCAGCGCCAGCACCGCCGCGCTGTCCACTGCCGGGTGCTGCATCAGGCGGTTTTCGATTTCGCCCAGTTCGATACGGTGGCCACGGATCTTCACTTGCTGGTCGCGACGGCCGAGGTATTCGATCACGCCATCGGCGCGCATCCGGCCGATATCACCACTGCGATACAGACGCGCATCGGCCTGGAAGGGGTGCGGGACAAAGGCTTCGCGGGTGCGTTGCGGATCGCGCAGGTAGCCGCGACCGACGCCGACACCGCCGATGCACAACTCACCCGGCACGCCGATGGGAACCATGCGCAGGTCTGAATCGAGGACGAACACCTGGTTATTGGCGGTCGGCTTGCCGATGGGCATGTGCAGGCAGTCGTCGGCTGGCGCTTCGGTGATGGGGTAGAAGGCGACGTCGTCCGAGCACTCGGCGGGACCGTAGGCGTTCATCAACGCAATCGCCGGGAAGCGGGCGAACCAGTCCCGCGCCAGGGCCGGTGGCAATGCCTCTCCGGTGGGCAGGAGCCAGCGCAGGCTCGCCAGGGCGTGGTGCGCCTGGCTTTCCTGGAGCATGCCGCGAATCAGCGCCGGCACGGTTTCCAGCAGGGTCAGCTGATGTTCTTCAACAGCATCGAGCAGGGCCACGGGGTCGTGGGCCTGGGCATCGGGCAGGATGTGCACGGTGGCGCCGAGCAGCGGCGCGGCGAGGAACTGCCACACGCTGATATCGAACGCCGCCGAAGCGGTCTGGGCAATCCGGTCGTGCTCACCCAGGCCCAGGCTCGGGACCTTGCCGAACATGTTGTTGAGCATGCCTCGCTGTTCGACCATCACGCCTTTTGGCGTACCGGTGGAGCCCGAAGTGAAAATCACGTAGGCCAGTTGCTCAGGGGTGTGGGCGTAGGTGACCGGTGGCTGCTCGTTGCCTTGCCAGAGCGCCTGGGCGATCAGGCAGGTGGGTTGCTTGCGCATTTGCGGCAGGACGTTGTCCAGTGTCGAGGCTGCGTGCTCGCACACCAGCAACAGCGGCGCTTCACCCAGGTCCAGCAGTTCCGCCAGGCGGGCGTGGGGCTGTTGGATATCCAGCGACTGGAACGCCGCGCCGACCTTAAGCGTAGCGATCATCATCGTCAGCAGCGCCAGGCCGCGCTCGGCGAACAGCGCCACCAGGGTTTCCGGGCCGGCACCGGCGGCTTGCAACGCATGGGCGATGGCGTTGGCGCGGCGGTCGAGTTCGGTGTAGGTCAGCGATTGCCCCTGGCAGATGGCGGCCAGGTGTTGCGGGCGACTGCGCACTTGCTCGGCGAACAGCGCCGCATAGCCGCGCTCCAGGGGGAAGTCGACGTCGCTGCGGTTGCAGTCGATCTGCAACTGCCGACGTTCGGCCTCGGGCAGCATGTGCAAGCTGCCCAGGGGCGCCTGTGGTGTCTCGAGCATGCCCGAAAGCAACTGCACCAAGTGCCCGAGCATGCGTTGCACAGTGTCCGTGGTGAAACGCTGGCTGTCGTAGGACAGGCGAATGCCCAGGCGGTCGCCGGGGTACAACACCACCGTCATCGGGAAGTTGGTGTGCACGCGGTCTTCATAGATGTCGATGCTGAAGGCATCCAGTTGCACGCTGCTGATGTCCAACGGCGCGTTCTCGAACACCACCAGGCTGTCGAACAACTGCTGGCCGCGCGGCACTTGGCTGCAACGCTGGATGTCCACCAACGATGCGCTTTCGTGTTCGCGCAATTGCGCGTTGTGGGACAGCAGCGCTTGCAGCCAGTCGGCCACGGGCGCATCCGGGTCGACATCGATGCGCAGTGGCAGGCTGTTGATGAACAGCCCGACCATTTCTTCTACACCGGCGAGGTCGGTCGGGCGGCCGGCGACGGTCACGCCGAACAGCACGTCGCGGTTGCCGCTGTAGCGCGACAACAACAGCGCCCAGGCGCCCTGGATCCAAGTGTTGGGTGTCAGTTGGTATTGCTGGCACAGCTGCTGCAGACGCTGGGTCTGGGCGATGCTCAGGGTCTGGTCGAAGTCGCCGACCTGTTCCGGTGCCTGCTCCGGGCGGGCCACCGGACTGTCCACATGCAGCGGCGTTGGCTCGCTGAAACCGGCCATTTCGGCTTGCCAGAACGCGTGGGCGGCAGCCATGTCATGGCGTTCCAACCAGCTCATGTAGCCGCGGAACGAGCGCAGGCGTGGGCGGGCCACCGGCTCCTGGCGCACGATGGCCTGGTAGATCGCCAGCAGGTCTTCCATCAGCAGGCCGAAGCACCAGGCGTCGGTCAGGATGTGGTGGAAGCTGCGCACCACGGCGAAGCGTCGCTCATCGAGTTGGAACACCCGCAGGTGGGTCAACGGCGCACAGGCCATGTCGAAACCTTGCAGGCGCTGTGCTTCGAGGGCCTGGTCCATCGCCAGGCGCTGTTGCTCTTCGTCGAGGTGGCGCAAGTCCTGCCAGTCGAACGCCCGGTGGGTTTGGCGATATACACATTGCAGTGGCTCATGGTCGTCCTGCCACCAGAACGCGGTGCGCATCATCGGATGGCGCTCGAGGAACAGTTGCCACGCGGCTTCCATCGCCGGGCGCTGCAAGGCCCCGTCCCAGCTGTAGCGTTGCTGCATCAGGTAGATGCCGCTGTGGGGTTGCAGCAGGGTGTGCAGGAGCATGCCTTGTTGCATCGACGACAGCGGGTAGACGTCCTCGATGTTCAGCCAGTCCAGCGGTTCGGCCGCCAGGGTCGCCGCTTGCTTGTGGCATAGCGGGAACGCCTGGCTGGCAGGGCGCAGGTCGGCTGCGGTGGCCAGCCCGGCGAGTTCGCCCAGGCGTTGTGCAAGGCGTGGTGCCCAGTCGGCGGCGAGGGTGCCTTGGCTGCGTACGTGCAGGCAGTCATCCTGCCACCAGGCGTCCAGGGTCAGCGGGCAAGTCGGCGTCGTCAATGGGCTTGCGGCTTCGACCTGGGCCAGGATGCCGCGTTCTTCGCGGTGGCTGTCGAGGTTGCCCAGCCAGCGGATGGCGACCGATGCCGCGGGCAGGTCGCGCAGCGGTTCTTGCAGGTAAGTGTTGTCCGACAGGTAGCGCAAGGCACCATAGTCGACGCCGTGTTGCGGGTAGGCGCGGATCTGCGTGGCCAGTGCCTGCAAGCGTTGCAGGAGGCTGTCGCCTTCGGTCTGGAGAAAGTACGGCACGGCCAGGGCCAACGGGCCCATGATGCGTGCCGGATCGAGGTCGGCCACGGCAATCGGCGCATCGACCGGCAGGCGCTCGGCACTCGGCCGCGCATCGTGCACGCTCAGGGCGACCAGGCCATCGCCGCACGACTCGCGGCACTGTTCGGCCACGGCAGCGGCCAACAGGCTGTTCCAGTCCAGTTGCAGCACTTCGCCCAGGCGCTTGAGTTCGCCTGAGGTGACGGCTGGCAGGGTTTGTTCGTTCACGCTGGCCGGCTGTTGGCTGTCAGGCAGTTGCAGCGGTTCCACGCCGGCGTATTGCAGCCAATGTTCCCAGGCCTCGTCCAAGGCATCGCCCTGGGCATGGGCCAGTTGGTGCCGCGTCCACTGGGTGAAGTCGCCACCGGCGTAGGACAGGCGTACTGGCCGCTGATAACGCAGTTGCGCCAAGGCCAGGTTGAGGTCGGTCAGCAGCAGCGACCAGGACGCTTCGTCCAGGCACAGCGGATGTGCGGCCAGTAGCAGGGAATGTTTGCCGTCCACTTCCAGCAGACGGGCATGCAGGCTTTGGCCAGCCTCCAGCTCCAGCGCGTCGACACCGGCCTGGGCCAGGGTTTGCAGGTGTGCCGGGGCGCAGGTCGCCAGTTTCTCGGTGGCGATCACCGGGGCCTTGGCCGCGACCAGGACCCGTTGCTGCCACTCGCCCTCCGGCAGGGCCTTGAGCGCCAGGCGCAGGGCCTGGTGATGTTGCTGCAAGGCGCTGATGGCCTGGGTCAGCAGCTCGCTGTCGATGGCCTGGGTCAACGCCACGCAACGCCAGGTGGCGTGCAATGGCCCTTGTTGCAGGCGCGCCAGTTGTCCGGCGGCCAACGGCAGTTCATAGCCATTGGCACTCTCGTGCGCCACGCCCTGGCTGGCATCGGCGCCCAGCACGCGGGCGATGTCGGCGATGGTGCGGTTCTCGAAGAGCTGGCGAGGCGTGAGTTTCAGCCCTTGCTGGTTGGCGCGGGCAATGATCTGCAAGTTGATGATCGAGTCGCCGCCCAGGGCGAAGAAGTTGTCGTGCACGCCGACACGTTCCAGCTTCAGGACGTCTTGCCAGATGGCGGCCAGTTGCGCTTCGACTTCATTGCGCGGGGCAACGTGGGTGGCGCTGTCGTCCGTGGGTTTGTGCGGGAGCGGCAAGCGCTGCACATCGACCTTGCCGTTACGGGTGAGGGGCAGTTCGTCGAGGGTGATGAAGTGCGCCGGCACCATGTAGTCCGGCACCCGCGCACCCAGGTCGTTGCGCAGTTTCGTGGCGGACAGCGACTGGCTGGCGACGAGGTAAGCCACCAGGCGCAGGCTGCCGTCCAGTTCCACGGCGCGGACCAGCGCCTGTTCGATCAGGGGCGACAGGCGCTTGATCTGCGCTTCGACTTCGCCCAGCTCCAGGCGATTGCCACGGATCTTGACCTGGCTGTCGACCCGGCCGAGGAACGCCAATTGGCCGTCCACTTGCCAGCGCACGCGGTCGCCGGTGCGGTACCAGCGTTGCTGGTCCGCGTCGAGGTGGAAGCGTTCGGCGGTCAGGTCCGGGCGGTGCAGGTAACCCCGGGCCAGGGCGCCGTTGATCAGCAGCTCACCGGACACTCCGGTGGGCACCAGGCGACCGTGGGCGTCCACGACTTGCAATTGACGATTCGGCAATGGCCGGCCGAGGGCGATGCTGCGCAGGCCGGCGGGCAGTTCGGTGGCAATCGCCCCGACTGTCGCTTCGCTCGGGCCATAGTGGTTGAACACCCGCAGCCCTGGCGCCAGGCGGTTGACCTGCTCCAGCAGCGCCGGGCTGAGGGCGTCGCCACCGAAGACCAGCAGGGCGCGCGGCAACAGGCGGGCATCGGGCAGCGCCTGCAACAGGCCGGCCAGATGGCTCGGGGTGATCTTCAGCACATCCACCGGGTGTTGGGCGAAGAGTTCGGCCAGTGCCAGGGGGCTGAAACCGCTGTCTTCATCCACCAGCAGCAGGCTGGCGCCGCTGCACAGGGCGCCGAACAGTTGGGTGTGGCCCAGGTCGGCGGCGATGCTTGACAGCAAGCCGTAGCGGGCCGCCGGCGGCGGGTTGAGTGCCGCGTGCACCGCCGTCAGATAATCGACGATGGACTGGTGCTCGACCACCACACCCTTGGGGGTGCCGGTGGAGCCCGAGGTGTAGATCACGTACGCGGCATCAGTCGGACTGTGGGGCACGGTTGGTGGTGTGTCTGGCTGGGCGGCGATGGCGTCGGCCTGTTCCGCCAGCCACAGCGTCGGCGTGTGCTCGGCCAGGCCGTTGAGCAGGGGCGAGGCAGCAGCGCCGACCAGCAGCGCGGCGCGGCTGTCCACCAGCACGTCGGCCAGGCGCCCGGCGGGCTGCTTGAGGTCCAGCGGCAGATAGGCGGCGCCAGCCTTGAGGGTGGCCAGCAGGGCGATCACGAACTCGGCGCTGCGTTCAAGGGCCAGTGCCACGACGCTGTCCTGGCCGATGCCCTGGGTGCGCAAGTATTGGCTGAGGCGGTTGGCCTGTTGGTCCAGTTCACGGTAGGTCAGGGCAACCTGACGGTCGCGGACCGCCAAGTGTTCCGGGTAGGCGGCCACTTGTTGTTCGAAGCGCTGGTGCAGGCATGCGGAAGGCACCGGCAGTTGCGCGCCGCGCCCCTGCGCGAGCAGTTGCTGGCGTTCTTTAGGGCTCAGCCACTCCAGCTCGCTGACCCGGCGCTGCGCTTGCGCCGTCATCGCCAACAGGATGGCGCGCAACTGTGCCGACAGCACCGCGACCTCGGCATCGCTGAAGCGACTGCGGTCGTAGCTGATCAGGTAGTGCAGTTGCTTGTCTGGTACCACGATCAGCGACAACGGGAAGTGGTTGCGGCCTTGGGTAAGGGTGATGCCGTCGACCTGCTGGTCGTTGCTCGGGGCACTGAAGCTCAAGCCGCCGGTGTCCTGGTTGAGCGCGTCGGTGACCGGGAAATTCTCGAACACCAGGATCGAGTCGAACAGCGCCTGTTCGGCGGCGATGCGCGTCATCGACTTGAGCTTGCCCAGCGGCAGGTAGGCGTGGTGGCGCAGGTCGCTGTTGGCTTGCTGCAAATGTTGCAACCAGGTCACCAGCGTCGGCGCGTCGGCCCATTGCACGCGCAGTGGCAGGGTATTGATGAACAGCCCGACGGTGCTGTCCACCGCCGCCAGGTTCTCCGGACGACCGGCGACGGTGACGCCATAGACCACGTCGTCACGCCCGGCGTGTTGGCCCAGCAGCAATGCCCAGGCGCCCTGGATCAAGGTGTTGATGGTCAGGTCGTGCTGGCGGGCGAAGCTTGCCAACTGCTCGGTTTCGCTGGCCGTCAGCAGGCTTTCCCGCTCGGCGAAGGGTGCCCCTGCCGGTGCCGGCTGGCGTACGGCGAAGGTGGGTAGCGGGGTCGGCTCGCTGACGTCTTGCAACTGCTCGCGCCAGAAGCCTTCGGTGGCGGCCATGTCCTGTTCCGCCAGCCAGGCGATGTAGTCCCGGTAAGGGCGGGTCGGCGCCAGGTCGGCGGGGCGGCCATGGGCGTGTTCGTAGTACAGCGCCAGCCATTCCTGGACGGCAATGCCGACGCTCCAGCCATCCATGAGGATGTGATGGAAGGTCCAGATCAGGTGCCAGCGTTCGGGGGCCAGGCGCACCAGGCACACACGCATCAGTGGCGAGTCATTGAGCTCCAGGGGTTGTGCCCGCTGCTCCAGCGCCAACTGTTCCAGCGCGGCCTGGGGCTCGGCGCGGTCTTGCCAGTCCAGTTCGGTCAGGGGCAATGGAACGTCCTGTTGCACCACCTGATAGGCATCGTCCAGTTCTTCCCAGAGAAATGCACTGCGCAGCACGGCGTGGCGCTGCATCAGCGCCTGCCAGGCGCCGCGAAACGCGCTCAGTTGCAGCGGGCCGTTCATGTCCAGGCTCAATTGCTGGTAATAGACCCGCGAATCCGGTTCATAGACGCTGTGGAACAACAGGCCGTGCTGGGTCGGCGAAAGGGAGTAGATGTCTTCGATGTTGTTCATGCTTGCTTGGTCCATTTCAAAGTCTTGAAAACTCAAGTGAGTCGATCCAGGCGCCGCGCAGGTCTCAGACCTGCGCAGGCGCGGCGGCGCTCGCTAGCTTTGGGAATTGGGTTTGGTCTTGAGCTTGCCCAGCAGTTTGTCCAGGGATTTCTGGTTCAGCGCCTTGGCCAGCGGGAAATCCGCCGGCATCAGCGAACCGGCCTGCGGGTCGAGGCAGTGTTCGACCAGCGCCTGCAAGCGTTCCAGCAGGCGAGCGGGCAAATGGCTGTCGGCGTTCGGCGTGACGCTGTGCCATTCGACACGCAACACGCCGCCCTCCAGCCAGGCCACCACTTCCCGGGCATGGGTCACGCGGTTCACCGGGGCCACGTCCGGCGGCGGGGTCAGGGCGCTGGCGCGCAACCAGCCCGCGGGCGTTTGCTCATGCCCCAGGTAGTTGAACAGCACGTCGCCGTGGCTGGCCGGCAACTCACCGCGCTGGCGCAGCAAGCCGTAGCCCAGGCCCAGGCCGGGGACGTCACGCAAGGCTTGCTTGGCGTTGCGCACCTGATCGCCCGCGGCACCTCTGGCGCTCACGCGCAGCGGGTAGAGGGTGGTGAACCAGCCGACGGTGCGGCCGACGTCCAACCCGGTAAACGGCGCGTCACGCCCGTGGCGCTCCAGATCCACGACGATGTCACTGCGCTGTTCGACCTCGGCCAGGGTCGCGGCGAGGGCGGCGATCAGCAGTTCTTCCGGTTGCGTGCGGTAAGCCGCGTGGGATTCGGTCAGCCATTGGTGCGTGCGGCTGGCGTCCCAGCGGGCCGACAGGGTCTGGCGCTCGGCGACCGTGGCCATGGGTGGCCGGTGCGCAGAGGCCTGGGCACTCCAGTAGCGATGCTCGCCGGCAGCCTTCGCGGCATGGGCTTGCAGGTGCTCGGCCCATTGACGATACGAGGTGGTTTTCGCCGGCAACGTCGGCTGCTCGCCGCGCTCCAGGGCAGGGTACAACTGTTGGAAGTCTTCCAGCAGCGGCGTCCAGGACACCGCATCGACCACCAAGTGATGGGCCACCAGGTACAGGCGCTGCGGCGTGCCTTCCACCAGGGCTGCGGCAAACAGTGGGCCGTGTTGCAGGTCCAGGCTTTGCGCGATGTGCAGCAGTTGGTCCGGGTGTTCGCAGCAGGTCAGTTGGGCCGGCGCCACTGGCGCGATGTGCGCTTGCCATTGACCGTCGACCTCGGTGAAGCGCAGGCGCAGCGCGTCGTGGTGGGCCACCAGCCGGTCCAGCGTGGCTTGGACGATGGCCGGTTCCAGGCGGCGGTCGCTGTCGGCCAGCACCGATTGGTTCCAGTGCGCGGCCTGGACCTGTTGCTGGTCGAAGAACCACTGGTGCAACGGCATCAGCGGCATCGGCCCGGTCACGGCGCCTTGTTCGGCCTGGGTCAGCAGTGCCGTGGTCACGTGGGCGAGGGCCGCCGGGGTCGGCGAGCGGAACAGGTCCCGTGGCGTGAGGGAATAACCCTGTTCACGCAAGCGTGAGATCAGTTTCAGGCCGAGGATCGAGTCACCGCCCAGGGCGAAGAAACTGTCCGAGGTGCCGACTTCACGACCGCCGGTCAAGGTTTCGCCGAGCAGTTCGCCGAACAACTGGCAAAGCAGGCGCTCCAGGTCGTTGCGCGGTGCCGCGTAGTCTTTCTGGGTGTTGGGCAAGGGCAGGGCGGCCAGGGCCTTGCGGTCGATCTTGCCGTTGGTGCTCAGGGGCAGGGCCGGGATGTGCACCCACACCGCTGGCACCATGTAGGCCGGCAGCTCGGCCGCCAGTTGTGTGTCGAGGTCCGACTGCGCGGTGGCACTGCTGTAGAACGCCACCAGGCGGTTGTCGATGACCAGGGTGCAGGCACCAGTAATGGCCGGCAGGTTCAACAGGGCTGAGTCGATTTCCCCCAGCTCGATGCGCTGGCCGCGCAGTTTCACCTGGTGGTCGAGACGCCCCAGGTATTCGATGTTGCCATCGGCCAGGAAGCGGCAACGGTCGCCGGTGCGGTACAGCCGATCTCCGGCCACGAACGGGCTGGCGAGGAAGCGTTCTTCGGTCAGGTCCGGGCGTTTCAAGTAGCCACGGGCCACGCCGACGCCGCCGATGTACAGCTCGCCGATGCTGCCAATCGGCAACGGTTGCAGGGCTTCGTCGAGGATGTACAAGCGCAGGTTGGCGATGGGCTTGCCGATTGGCACGATCGTATCGTGCGCCGAGCAGCGCCAGACCGAGACGTCGATGGCCGCTTCGGTCGGGCCGTACAGGTTGACCAGCGCCGCCGGGTGTTGACCCATGAAGCGCCGCACCAGGTCCACCGGCAAGGCTTCGCCGCTGGCAAAGACCTGGCGCAGGCTGTGGCAGTCGGCCAGGCTCGGCTCCTCGACAAAGGCACGGAGCATGGAAGGGACGAAGTGCAAGGTCGTGACCCGTTCCTGCTGGATCAACTGGCTGAGGTAGGCCGGGTCGCGATGACCGTCCGGGCGGGCAACCACCAGGGTCGCGCCAGTGA
>NZ_JABWRA010000008.1:0-161226 GCF_014268705.1 Pseudomonas sp. SWRI179
CCGCCACACAGACGCGGGATGGAGCAGTCTGGTAGCTCGTCGGGCTCATAACCCGAAGGTCGTCGGTTCAAATCCGGCTCCCGCAACCAAACATCAAAAAAGGCTACTCGAAAGAGTGGCCTTTTTTGTGCCTGCTCGTTTTTTGACCACTCGATCAGAGAGACGCCGCCTACGACACCCCACGCGCCGCAGGTTGTAGGACAATTTTCTTTAGATTCCGAGCATTTAGCCAGGCAAGGGACGGATCAGTGGTTTATTTCGCCCCTTCGCCTTTTAACGGTTGACACCCGGGCGTTCGCCTGTAGAATGCCGCCACACAGACGCGGGATGGAGCAGTCTGGTAGCTCGTCGGGCTCATAACCCGAAGGTCGTCGGTTCAAATCCGGCTCCCGCAACCAAATATCAAGAAAGGCCACTCGAAAGAGTGGCCTTTTTTGTGCCTGATGAAAAAAGGCTTCATTACAAATATTTTGTAATTATTTTCTACCGCAGGGATTGGTAACTTCGCTGGTTACCCCCATCCTGTCGCGCATAGCTCAAGAGGTGATTGATGCGCGCCCACTCGTCAGACCCGCAAGACTCCGTTACTGCGACACAACCGATCAAGGCCGAGCGACTGCGCTGGCTGGATCGGATCAGTCAGTACCGCCAGCCCATCGGTCTCGCCGTCACGCTGCTGCTATTTGCGATTGCATTGATCGCCTGCCGCCACTTGCTGAGCGAGCTCGATCTCTACGCCCTGCACGACTCGATTCTGGAAGTGCCCCGGCCTGCCCTGCTCGGCGCGATCGCCGCCACGGTCGTCGGCTTCATCCTTCTCCTGGGCTACGAATGGTCCGCCAGCCGCTATGCCGGTGTGACGCTCCCACCGCAAACCATGATCCTCGGCGGGTTCACGGCGTTCGCCATTGGCAACGCCATTGGCCTGTCGCTGCTGTCGGGCGGCTCGGTTCGCTACCGCCTATATGCGCGTCATGGCCTCGGGGCATCGGATGTCGCCCACATGACGCTGTTCGCCAGCCTGTCCTTGGGCTGTGCGTTGCCGCCGTTGGCCGCCCTGGCAACACTCAGCAACCTGCCCGCCGCGTCTGCCGCGCTGCATTTACCTGCCGCGTTGCTTGGGGCGATTTCCGTGGCGGTGCTGCTGCTCACCAGCGCCTTGGCCATCGGTATTTACCGCCGGCGCCTGTCGGAGCAGCCCCATCGGGACAGCCTTCTGGTAAAGGCCGGGCGTCGCACCCTGCGCCTGCCGGGCCGGCGCCTGACCTTCTTGCAACTGGTGATTACCGCGCTGGATGTGGCCGCGGCCGCCACGGTGTTGTATCTGTTGCTGCCCGAGGCACCGCCGTTCGGCGCCTTCCTGCTGGTGTACCTGCTGGCGTTGGCCGCCGGGGTGCTCAGCCATGTGCCGGGCGGAGTCGGGGTATTCGAGGCGATCCTGCTGGCCGCGTTTGCCGACAAACTCGGCGCCGCCCCCTTAGCCGCGGCGCTGTTGCTGTACCGCTTGATCTACGTGCTGCTGCCGATGCTGGTGGCCTGCGTGTTGCTGCTGATCAATGAGGCACAACGGCTGTTCCAGACGCGCCAGACCCTGCGGGCAGCCTCGGGGCTTGCCGCGCCGATCCTGGCGGTACTGGTGTTTCTCTCCGGTGTGGTGCTGCTGTTTTCCGGCGTGACACCGGAAATCGACACCCGCCTGGAGCACATCGGTTTCCTGATTCCCCATCGGCTGGTGGACGCTTCGCACTTCGGTGCCAGCCTGGTGGGCGTGTTGTGCCTGCTGCTCGCCCAAGGCCTGCGCCGTCGCCTGTCGGCCGCCTGGATGCTGACCACGGTTTTGCTGCTGGTGGGCGCCCTGCTCTCGCTGCTCAAGGGCTTCGATTGGGAAGAAGCCACGCTGCTGACGCTGACGGCGGCCTTGCTGGCTGTATTCCGGCGCTCCTTTTATCGTCCAAGCCGCCTGACCGAATTGCCCTTCTCCCCGCTGTTCCTGATCGCCAGCCTCTGCGTCCTCGGCGCGTCGATCTGGTTGTTGCTTTTTGCCTACCAGGACGTGCCCTACAGCCATCAACTTTGGTGGCAGTTTACCCTCGATGCCGACGCCCCTCGCGGCTTGCGCTCCCTCTTGGGGGCGGCCGTGCTGTTGGTGGTGGTGTCGCTCACCTGGCTGCTGCGCACGGCACGGCCGGTGATCCATTTGCCGACGGCAGGAGAACTGGAACGGGCCAAAACGGTCCTTATGGCATCGTCGCAACCCGACGGCGGCCTGGCCCTGACCGGTGACAAGGCGCTGCTGTTCCACCCCAACGACGAGGCATTCCTGATGTATGCCCGCCGTGGTCGCAGCCTGGTGGCGTTGTATGACCCGATCGGCCCTACCCAGCAGCGGGCCGAAATGATCTGGCAGTTCCGCGACCTGTGCGACATCCACCATGCCCGTCCCGTGTTCTATCAGGTGCGCGCCGAAAACCTGCCCTACTACATGGACATCGGCCTGACGGCCATCAAGCTGGGCGAGGAAGCACGGGTCGACCTCAAGCGTTTCGATCTCGAAGCCAAGGGCAAAGAGATGAAGGATTTGCGCTACACCTGGAACCGCGGCACCCGTGATGGCCTGTCGCTGGAGATCCACGAGCCAGGCCAGGCGCCGATGGACGAACTCAAGGTCATTTCCGACGCCTGGCTGACCGGCAAGAACGTGCGGGAAAAAGGTTTCTCCCTGGGGCGTTTCAGCGACGACTACCTCAAGCATTTCCGCATCGCAGTGATTCGTTTCGAGGGCCGGCCGGTGGCGTTCGCCAACCTGCTGGAAACCCACAGCCACGACCTGGCCAGCCTCGACCTGATGCGTGCCCACCCCGAGGCGCCGAAACTGACCATGGAATTCATGATGGTCGGCCTCATCCAGCATTATAAAAACCATGACTACGCCCGCTTCAGCCTCGGCATGGTCCCGCTGTCGGGCTTGCAACCGCGGCGCGGCGCACCCTTGACCCAGCGCCTGGGTTCAATGGTGTTCCGCCGTGGCGAGCAGCTCTATAACTTCCAGGGGCTGCGCCGCTTCAAAGACAAATTCCAGCCTGACTGGGAACCTCGTTACATGGCCGTGCCCGCCGGACTCGATCCGTTGGTAGCGCTGGCCGATACTGCCGCCCTGATTGCGGGCGGCCTGACTGGACTGGTGAAACGCTGATGATGCAACGCTCCTGGCGATACGTAGTGGCCGCCCTGCTGGTGCTGGCGGTGATTCTCGGTGGCGGTTACTGGTACTGGAACCGCCCGGCCCCACAACCCACCCTGGAACAACTGGCGCCCGCCGATGGCGCAGCACTGACCCGAGTCACCCCCGGCGCCAAGACGCTTGCCCGGGTACTGGTGGCGGTCAATGAGGACCAGAAGCTCAGCGACTCGCAATTGACGACCCTCAGCCGCAGCGGCTCGGCGCAGATCGTCCAGGTGATCCTGCCCAAGGACTGCATGCTGCAAGGCCGCGCCCTGCAAGCCGGCCTGAGAGAACTGCAAGGCCCGGCCACATTGGTCAGCGGCATCGGCCCTGGCGCCGTGCTGGCCTGGCGCTGGCTGGCCGAGCAGAAGGACGACAAGGCCAAGGCCGTGTCGGTGGACCTGGCCCTGGAAAAACCCGGCTGCACCCACCTGTTGCCTAAAAGCGCAGCCCATGGTCATTGGCTGGTGGCCTGGAACGACAACCCCGACGACACCAGCGCCGGTTTCGTCAGGGATCAAAAAAACGCCGAAACCAGCATCAGCGACTACGACATCAACCTGCCGCAAGTGCTGAACAACGAGCTGCGCAAGATCCTGGTGGGCACCGACAAGGCCAAGGGCGGCCTGAGCATTCCCGTGGTGGAAGTGCCTGCCAGCCAGGCGCGGGATACCGTGACCCTGTTCCTCTCCGGAGACGGCGGCTGGCGTGACCTGGACCGCGATGTAGCCGATGAAATGGCCAAGATCGGCTACCCAGTGGTCGGCATCGACACCCTGCGCTACTACTGGCAGCACAAGAGCCCTGAGCAGAGCGCGGCGGACCTGACCGAGCTGATGCAACACTACCGGCAGATCTGGGGCACCAAGCGCTTTATCCTGACCGGCTACTCCTTCGGCGCCGACGTGTTGCCGGCGATCTACAACCGCCTGCCGGCCACCGAACAACAGCGGGTCGACGCGATCATCCTGCTGGCCTTCGCCCGCACCGGCAGCTTCGAGATTGAAGTCGAAGGCTGGCTCGGCAACGCCGGCACTGAAGCCGCCACCGGCCCGGAAATGGCCAAGCTGCCAGCCGACAAAGTGGTGTGCATCTACGGCGGCGAAGAAGCCGACGAAAGCGGCTGCACCGACAAGACCGCCGTAGGGGAAGCCATCAAGCTGCCTGGCGGCCACCACTTCGACGAAAACTACCCGGCCCTGGCCAAGCGCTTGATCGATGAGATCAACAAGCGCCAGAACAAGACAGCCGAACAGTAAACAGATACCAGCCTGACAAAAGCCCCGGCAGCCTTACGGTTGCCGGGGCTTTTTTTGTACCGCCCGGCTTACACACAACCCTCTGTGGGAGCGGGCTTGCTCGCGAAGGCGGCGTGTCAGTCGACATCATCGCCAACTGGCACGCCGCCTTCGCGAGCAAGCCCGCTCCCACAAGGTTCGCCTGGCGCCGACATTGTGTAGCTCATAAAAAAGCCCCCGCTACCGCAAGGCAACGAGGGCTTTTTAAAGACGACGTTCTGCCGCGTCGTACACTTCCTTATCCCGCCGAGCGCCAACGGCCACGATCAACACCTGAATCGCTTTCCCGTCGACCCTGTACACGATACGGGTATCACCTGTTCGAATTCTTCGACATCCCGCCAGGCTGGCTCTGAGCGGCTTACCGGTTTTGTCCGGTTCACCATTCATAATCCGCGCTTCGATGACATCGAGAATCCGGTTCGCGGCCGCCGCACCCCACTGATCCAAATCGTCTTGAACCTCCGGATGGTAAATAACACCCCAAGCCATTCACCGCTCCTTCAGTCGTTTTTGGCGTACCGTGCCCGCATATCCTCATGGCTGATAGCCTTGGCCTGGTCGAAACCGATCAGGCGCTCGCGAGCCGTCGCTTCGACGCGAAGGTTTTCCAGCTCATCGAGCATTTCCTGATAGGCATCGACGTTGATAATCACTGCTGCCGGCTCATTGTCCTTGAAGATGACCAGCTTTTCGGTTGCACGGCTCGATACTTCCTTGAGCTTCGCGCTGAACCCCCTGACCATTGCCGTAACGGATACTGCTTGATCAGCCCGCTCCAGTAACGCTGCCATGTCTTACCTCCTGCCGCATGAATACTGCATATCTTTATACATACCTTGATGCGCAAAGTGTTGCGCGACAACGTGTATAAATCAAGTTGGAAAAAATCACCCGACCAATTGCTGTATTGAAAATACACCCCCATAAAAAAGCCCTCGCCGCCGCAAGGCAACGAGGGCTTTTTTGTTTTCCTGGTGCTACTACATCTCGACCTGCGTCCCCAGTTCGATCACCCGGTTCAACGGTAGATTGAAGAAGCGCAGGTTGCCGTTGGCGTTTTTCAACATGAAGGCGAATAACGACTCACGCCAGCGGGCCATGCCTTCGAGCTTGGAGGCAATGACGGTTTCGCGGCTGAGGAAGTAGGTGGTGCGCATCGGGCTGAAATCCAAATCATCCAGATGGCAGAGCTTGAGCGCCTCGGGCACGTCCGGCTCGTCAGTGAAACCGAAGTGCAGGATCACCCGGAAAAACCCTTCGCCGTAGGCGTCGACCTCAAAGCGCCGTTGCGGCGGTACCCGGGGAATGTCCTCGTACACCACCGTCAGCAGCACCACCTGCTCATGCAGCACCTGGTTGTGCAATAGATTGTGCAACAGGGCATGAGGCACGGCATCCGAACGCGCGGTCAGGAACACGGCGGTCCCCTGTACGCGGTGCGGGGGTTGCACGCGGATGCTGCTGATGAAGATCGGCAGTGGCAACGCCCCTTCGTCCAGGCGATCAACCAGCAGTTGCTTGCCGCGCTTCCAGGTGGTCATCAGCACGAACAAGGCAATACCGGCGATGACCGGAAACGCACCGCCCTGGATGATCTTCGGCACGTTGGCGGCGAAGTACAGACCGTCCACCAGCAGGAAACCGAACAACAACGGGACTGCCAGCAGCGGTGGCCATTTCCACAACAGCAGGATCACCGCGGACACCAGGATCGTGGTCATCAACATGGTACCGGTCACCGCCACGCCGTAAGCCGAAGCCAGCGCGCCGGACGATTCGAAGCCCAGCACCAGCAGCACCACGCCGACCATCAGCGACCAGTTCACCGCGCCGATGTAGATCTGGCCCTGCTCGGCGCTAGAGGTGTGCTGGATGTACATGCGCGGAATGTAACCGAGTTGGATGGCCTGGCGCGTCAGGGAGAACGCGCCGGAAATCACCGCTTGCGAAGCGATGACCGTGGCCAGGGTCGACAGGCCGACCAACGGCAGCAACGCCCAGCTCGGCGCCAGCAGATAAAACGGGTTGCGTGCCGCTTCCGGGTCACCGAGCAGCAACGCACCTTGACCGAAATAGTTGAGCATCAGGCCTGGCAACACCAGGATGAACCAGGCACGGGCAATCGGTTTGCGACCGAAGTGGCCCATGTCGGCGTACAGCGCTTCGGCGCCGGTCAGTGCCAACACCACGGCCCCGAGAATCGCCACGCCCATGCCCGGATGGACCACAAAGAAGCGCACGGCCCAGGCCGGGTTCACCGCCTGCAACACTTCCGGATGCTGCACGATGCCGTACACCCCCAGGGCGCCGAGCACCAGGAACCAGGTCACCATGATCGGGCCGAACAGAATGCCGATCCTTGCAGTGCCGTGGCGCTGGATCAAAAACAACGCCACCAGCACCACCAGCGACAGGGGCACCACCCAGTGGTCGATGCCTTCGAATGCGAGGCCCAGGCCCTCGATCGCCGAAAGCACCGAGATCGCCGGGGTGATCATGCTGTCACCGTAGAACAGCGCCGCGCCGATCAAGCCGCAGATCACCAGGAATGTACGCAGCCGCGCCCTCCCCGCCGCCGCTCGCCGCGCCAGGGCGGTGAGCGCCATGATCCCGCCCTCGCCCTGGTTGTCGGCGCGCAGGACGAACATCATGTACTTGATCGACACGACCCAGATCAGCGACCAGAAAATCAGCGACAGGATCCCCAGCACCCCATCGTGATTGACGGGTACGCCATAGGCCCCGGAAAACACTTCCTTGAGGGTGTACAACGGGCTCGTGCCGATGTCGCCATAAACCACTCCGACCGCCGCGACCAGCATGCTCAGCGGCTTCGCTGCCGAATGCTCGGCACCTGCCACCTGACTACTTGCATGACCCATCCAACACTCCCGATTCCCTGACCTGTCTTCTTGAACGAAACACGATGCTTTGTTGAGGCAGCATGCGCAGTTTTACGCATTGTTACAGATGTTTTGTTGACTGTAGCAATCGCCAGAGCGCAAAGGCGCGAAGCATAGCGCAGCACTCGTCGTATTTCCCGGTATAAAGCTGGTCAAGCAGCCCGGCCACAGATAGAATTGCGCACTTTTTGATCAGAGGCGCGCCAGGCGCCCTGTCTCGACAAGAGACGATCCCCCTACACCGAGGTTAGACATGTCCACCACTCCCGCGCCCGCCAATCCGAAGGTTGGCTTCGTATCCCTGGGTTGCCCAAAAGCTCTGGTCGACTCCGAGCGCATCCTGACCCAGTTGCGCATGGAAGGTTATGACGTCGTGTCCACGTACCAAGACGCCGACGTGGTGGTGGTCAACACCTGCGGCTTCATCGATTCGGCCAAGGCCGAGTCCCTGGAAGTGATCGGCGAAGCCATCAAGGAAAACGGCAAGGTCATCGTCACCGGCTGCATGGGCGTGGAAGAAGGCAACATCCGCAACGTGCACCCAAGCGTACTGTCCGTGACCGGCCCGCAGCAGTACGAACAGGTGGTCAACGCCGTACACGAGGTGGTGCCGCCACGCCAGGACCACAACCCGCTGATCGACCTGGTGCCGCCACAAGGCATCAAGCTGACCCCGCGCCACTACGCTTACCTGAAGATTTCCGAAGGCTGCAACCACAGCTGCAGCTTCTGCATCATCCCGTCGATGCGCGGCAAGTTGGTAAGCCGTCCAGTGGGCGATGTCCTCGACGAGGCCCAGCGCCTGGTCAAGGCCGGCGTCAAGGAGCTGCTGGTGATCTCCCAGGACACCAGCGCCTACGGCGTCGACGTGAAATACCGCACCGGCTTCTGGAACGGCGCGCCGGTGAAAACCCGCATGACCGAGCTGTGCGAGGCCCTCAGCACCCTCGGCGTCTGGGTCCGCCTGCATTACGTCTACCCGTATCCCCATGTCGACGAGCTGATCCCGCTGATGGCGGCCGGCAAGATCCTGCCGTACCTGGATATCCCGTTCCAACACGCCAGCCCGAAAGTCCTCAAGGCCATGAAGCGCCCGGCGTTCGAAGACAAGACCCTGGCCCGCATCAAGAACTGGCGTGAAATCTGCCCGGACCTGATCATCCGTTCAACCTTCATCGTCGGCTTCCCCGGTGAAACCGAAGAAGACTTCCAGTACCTGCTGGATTGGCTGACCGAAGCCCAGCTCGACCGCGTCGGCTGCTTCCAGTACTCCCCTGTCGAAGGCGCACCGGCCAACGACCTGGACCTGGACGTGGTGCCGGACGACGTCAAGCAGGACCGTTGGGAGCGTTTCATGGCGCACCAGCAGGCCATCAGCTCGGCGCGCCTGCAAATGCGCGTCGGCCGTGAAATCGAAGTGCTGGTGGATGAAGTGGACGAGCAAGGCGCCGTGGGCCGCTGCTTCTTCGACGCGCCGGAAATCGACGGCAACGTCTTCATCGACAACGGCAGCAACCTCAAGCCAGGCGACAAGGTCTGGTGCAAGGTGACCGACGCCGATGAGTACGATTTGTGGGCTGAGCAGATCGGTTGATCCATTGAGCTTTTCAGGCCGCTGCAAGACCTGTGGGAGCCGAGCTTGCTCGCGATAGCGGTGCATCAGCCAGCATGAATGTTGGCTGACACGACGCCATCGCGAGCAAGCTCGGCTCCCACAGGTTCTTTTACAAGCCGAAAAATTGAAAAGCCCCGCTCTTGTAACGAGATGCGGGGCTTTTTTACGGCTATCGTATGGAGAAACCCAGCACATCCAGCACAAGGAACTGATGGACATGCGCCAGCATTCGGTCATCCACACACCGAAACCGAGCGATTACCAGGAACTGACCCAGGTCTGGGAAGCGTCGGTGCGGGCCACCCATGACTTTCTACCGGACAGCTACATCGAATTGCTGAAAAACCTGGTACTCACTCGTTACCTGGATGCGGTGATGCTCATTTGCACCCGTGACGCACGCCAACGGATCACCGGTTTCGCCGGTGTCGCGGCGGGCAAGATCGAGATGCTCTTTATCGACCCGCAACACCGTGGCCAGGGCCTGGGCAAGCTGTTGCTGCGCTACGCCATGGAACACCTGAACGCCGATCAACTGGACGTCAACGAACAGAACCCGCAAGCCCTGGGCTTTTACCTCAAGCAAGGCTTCGAAGTGGTCGGGCGCTCGGCAAAAGATGGCATGAACCAGCCCTACCCGCTGCTGCACATGCGCTACAAGCAGCCTGACCTGAAGGCGGGACGCGGCTAAAAGTTGCATGAGGCAAATGGACCCGCGATTAACCGGCGCCAGGCAGGTACAATGCCCACCCTCTTTTTGTTACGGCCCCCGTCATGACTGACCCGATTCGTCTCTCCAAACGCCTCATCGAACTCGTCGGCTGTTCCCGTCGGGAGGCTGAGCTGTTCATCGAGGGCGGCTGGGTCACCGTGGACGGCGAAGTGATCGATGAGCCGCAGTTCAAGGTGACGACCCAGAAAGTCGAACTCGACCCCGAGGCCAAGGCCACCGCGCCGGAGCCGGTGACGCTCCTGCTGAACGTCCCGGCAGGCATGGATGTAGACACCGCAATGGCTTCCCTCGGACCGCAGACCCTGAGCGAAGAACATCGCTTCGGCAAGCGCCCGCTCAAGGGGCATTTCCTGCGCCTGACCGCCAGCGCCGACCTGCAGGCCAACGCCAGCGGGCTGCTGGTGTTCACCCAGGACTGGAAGATCTTGCGCAAACTCACCGCCGACGCCGCCAAGATCGAGCAGGAATACGTGGTGGAAGTCGAAGGCGAAATGGTCGCCCATGGCCTCAATCGCCTGAACCATGGCTTGACCTACAAGGGCAAGGAACTGCCGGCGGTCAAGGCCAGTTGGCAGAACGAGAACCGCCTGCGCTTTGCCATGAAGAACCCGCAGCCCGGCGTGATCGCGTTGTTTTGCCAGGCGGTCGGCCTCAAGGTCGTCGCCATTCGCCGCATCCGCATCGGCGGCGTCTCCATCGGCAAAGTGCCGCTGGGCCAGTGGCGCTACTTGTCTACCAAAGAAAAATTCTAATTTCCCCGGCGCCGCACCGAACGCAGGCGCCCACTGCCGATTGATCAGGACCGCACACATGATTCACAACGACGTACTGCGCAGCGTGCGCTACATGCTCGACATCAGCGACAAGAAAGTCATCGAGATCATCAAGCTGGGCGGCCTCGACGTCTCCCTGGCGGACTTGGCGGGCTACCTCAAGAAAGACGAGGAAGAAGGCTTCGTGTTCTGCCCCGACGAGGTCATGGCGCATTTTCTCGATGGCCTGGTGATCTTCAAGCGCGGCAAGGACGAAAGCCGTCCGCCGCAGCCAATCGAAGTGCCGGTGACCAACAACATCATCCTCAAGAAACTACGGGTGGCCTTCGAACTGAAGGAAGACGACATGCACGCCATCCTCAAGGCCGCCGAGTTCCCGGTGTCCAAGCCGGAACTGAGCGCGCTGTTCCGCAAGTTCGGCCACACCAACTACCGACCGTGCGGTGACCAGCTGCTGCGCAACTTCCTCAAGGGCCTGACGCTGCGCGTTCGCGGCTGACTTCCCAGGCCTCCTGGGCCTTTGTGGCGAGGGAGCTTGCTCCCGCTGGACGCGCAGCGTCCCCTCGCAGTGTGTCAGACAAAACCAGGGGGGCCGCTTCGCGGCCCAGCGGGAGCAAGCTCCCTCGCCACAAAAGCGTCCTCGCCACAGAGAACAGTGCCAACCTGGTCCCTCGCGTTATGATGCCTTTTCAACCTCGCCCCGATCCCAACCCATGACCTACAGCGTCTCCCCCATCGGCTTCCTACGCTCCTGCTTCAAGGAGAAGTTCGCCATTCCCCGCCAACCGCAACTGGCGCCGGCCGCACGCGGTGTGCTGGAACTGGTGGCGCCGTTCGACCAGGGCGAGGCGGTGCAGGGCCTGGAGCAGGTCAGCCATGTCTGGCTGCTGTTTCTGTTCCACCAGGCCCTGGAAGACAAGCCACGCCTGAAAGTGCGGCCGCCACGCCTGGGTGGCAACAAGTCCATGGGTGTTTTCGCCACTCGCGCCACCCATCGCCCCAACGGCATCGGCCAGTCGGTGGTGAAGCTGGAACGGGTGGAAGCCGGACGCCTGTGGCTCTCGGGCATCGATTTGCTGGACGGCACCCCGGTGCTGGACATCAAGCCCTACGTGCCCTACGCCGACATCATCGGCTCGGCCACCAACAGCATCGCCAGCGCCGCGCCTGAGTTGATTCCGGTGCAATGGGCTGACACTGCGCTGCTTCAAGCCCATAAGCATGCCACGCGCCTGGAAGAACCCTTGGTGGAGTTGATTGAGCAATGTTTGGCCCAAGACCCACGCCCGGCGTACCAGACTCCTACAGCCGAACGGGAATATGGTGCGCAGTTCTGGGATCTGGATGTGCGTTGGCATTACCCGGAGCCGGGGTTGATCCGGGTGCTGGAAGTGATTCCGGCGAAACCGTAAACACCAGAAACGAAAAAGCCCGCGCGGCCTTCATCAGGCGGCGCGGGCTTTTTTGTGGGGGCGTGCCTGTTGGACCGAGTCGCCTTCTTCGCGAGCAAGCCCGCTCCCACAGTGGATCTGTGGTGAACACAAAATTCGCGCTCACCGCGATCTAATGTGGGAGCGGGCTTGCTCGCGAAAGCGGTCCGACATTCAACCACTATGTTGGCTGACACCCCATTTCACACTTATCGCAACAGTTTACTTCTCTACAAACGCCCGCTCGATCAGGTAGTCACCCGGCTCGCGCATACGCGGCGAAACGGTCAGGCCGAAGCTGTTGAGCACTTCGCTGGTCTCGTCGAGCATGCTCGGGCTGCCGCACAACATGGCGCGGTCGTCCTGCGGGTTGATCGGTGGCAGGCCGATGTCGCGGAACAGCTTGCCGCTGCGCATCAGGTCGGTCAGGCGGCCTTCGTTCTCGAACGGCTCGCGCGTCACGGTCGGGTAGTAGATCAGCTTGTCACGCAGGGCTTCGCCGAAGAACTCGTTCTGCGGCAAGTGCTCGGTGATGAACTCGCGATAGGCGACTTCATTGACGTAGCGCACACCGTGGCACAGGATCACTTTTTCGAAACGCTCATAGGTTTCCGGATCCTGGATGACGCTCATGAACGGCGCCAGGCCAGTACCGGTGCTGAGCAGGTACAGATGCTTGCCAGGCTTGAGATCGTCCAGCACCAGGGTGCCGGTGGGTTTCTTGCTGATGATGATCTCGTCGCCTTCCTTCAGGTGCTGCAGCTGGGAAGTCAGCGGACCATCGGGCACCTTGATGCTGAAGAATTCGAGATGCTCTTCCCAGTTCGGGCTGGCAATCGAGTAAGCGCGCATAAGCGGGCGGCCGTTGGGCTGTTGCAGGCCGATCATCACGAACTGACCGTTCTCGAAGCGCAGGCCCGGATCGCGGGTGCACTTGAAGCTGAACAGAGTGTCGTTCCAGTGATGAACACTGAGGACACGCTCGTGGTTCATGTTGCTCATGTACGGGGACTCCTGGGAATGATGCCTGCGCCGATAATCTGCGCAATTGCATCGCATTCTAATGGCGGCGACAATATCTGTTAAATGGATTATTAAGATAAGGGTTATCGGTTATATAGATATGCGATTTACTTTACGTCAACTTCAAGTCTTCGTCGCCGTCGCCCAGCAGGAAAGCGTGTCTCGCGCTGCGGGCCAGCTCAATCTGTCGCAGTCGGCGGCCAGCACCTCCATCACCGAACTGGAGCGGCAATCGAGCTGCCAGCTCTTCGACCGTGCCGGCAAACGCCTGAGCCTCAATGCCCTGGGCAAACAACTGCTGCCCCAGGCCGTGGCGCTGCTGGACCAGGCCAAGGAGATCGAAGACCTGCTCAACGGCAAATCCGGTTTCGGCTCACTGGCGGTCGGCGCGACACTGACCATTGGCAATTACCTGGCGACCTTGTTGATCGGCGGTTTCATGCAACGCCATCCGGAAAGCCAGGTGAAGCTGCATGTGCAGAACACTGCCAATATCGTGCACCAGGTTGCCCACTATGAAATTGATCTGGGTCTAATCGAAGGCGACTGCAGCCACCCGGACATCGAAGTGCAAAGCTGGGTCGAGGACGAACTGGTAGTGTTCTGTGCCCCTCAACACCCGTTGGCCAAGCGCGGCCAGGCAACCATGGAGGAATTGACCCATGAAGCCTGGATTCTGCGGGAGCAGGGTTCGGGCACGCGACTGACCTTCGACCAGGCCATGCGCCACCACCGTAGCGCGTTGAATATCCGCCTGGAGCTGGAACACACCGAAGCGATCAAGCGCGCCGTGGAATCCGGCCTGGGCATTGGCTGCATCTCCCGCCTGGCCTTGCGCGACGCCTTTCGCCGCGGCAGCCTCGTCGCGGTGGAAACCCCGGACATGGACCTGGCGCGGCAGTTTTATTTCATTTGGCACAAACAGAAGTACCAGACCTCGGCCATGCGCGAATTCCTCGAACTGTGCCGGGCCTTCACCGCCGGGGCCCAACGCAGCGACGAAATCGTGCTGCCGGCCATTGCCTGACCCGTTACAGCAGGATCAGGCCCCACACCAATGCGATCATCGTCAGGGCGACGAACTGGGCGGCGCTGCCCATGTCCTTGGCGTTTTTCGACAACGGGTGCAACTCCAGGGAGATGCGGTCGATGGCCGCCTCCACCGCCGAGTTGAGCAACTCCACGATCAGTGCCAGCAGGCACACGGCAATCAGTAGCGCCTGTTCGACACGACTGACGTTCAGGAAGAACGACAACGGAATCAGGACGACGTTGAGCAGCACCAACTGACGGAAAGCCGCTTCGCCGACAAAAGCCGCGCGCAGCCCGTCCAAGGAATAGCCGGAGGCGTTGAGGATGCGTTTCAGGCCGGTCTGGCCTTTAAAAGGTGACATAGAGTGGGCAACTGATCGAAAAGGAGTGGAGAAACTAATTCAAACCCGGTCAAAAAAGCGTGAAGCAGCGCATCAAGCCTGCGGCGAAATTGACTCAAGTTGTTGCAGCAACAGCGCCGCCTGGGTCCGGGTGCGTACGTTCAGTTTACGGAAGATCGCCGTGACGTGGGCCTTGATGGTGGCCTCCGACACGTTCAGTTCATAGGCAATCTGCTTGTTCAGCAAGCCTTCGCAGACCATGGTCAACACCCGGAACTGCTGCGGTGTAAGGCTGGCCAGGCCCGCGCTGGCGGCCTTGGCTTCTTCGGACACACTCACCGCTTCGAACGCCTGGGGAGGCCAGCAGACGTCGCCGTCCAGGACCGCCTTCACGGCCTTTTGAATCATTTCAAGGGAACTGGACTTGGGTATGAAGCCACTGGCGCCGAACTCCCGGGCCTTGACCATCACCGAGGCTTCTTCCTGGGCCGAGACCATGACCACGGGGATCTGCGGATATTGGCCGCGCAACAGCACCAGCCCTGAAAAACCATAGGCACCGGGCATGTTCAGGTCCAGCAGCACCAGGTCCCAGTCGGCCTTGTCCGTCAGCCGGGCCTCCAGTTCCGCGATGCTGGCCACCTCCGTCAACCGGACAGCCGGGCCAAGGCCCAGGGTCACTGCCTGATGCAACGCGCTGCGAAAAAGCGGGTGGTCATCGGCAATCAGGATTTCGTATGTGGCCATTTTTCAAATGATCCTGTTTTTAATGGCAGGCCCGATGCATTCGCGCCTCGCCAAGACAACTCGAGACACCGCCCGGCGACGGCATCCACAGGGGCACGTTCAACGCCAAACATAGCGTTTCAAACAGTGGGCGGCGCCCTGGTCGGCGCCAAGCATGCCCAGCGAAGCCAGGGTGGTCAAGCAGCACGGCCGCCCCTTTGTCCAGTATGGGCCACTATTGGGCCAATACTGCCTGCGGCGTACGGATGAAGGGTTGCAACTCGGCATGGGCCGGGGTCGACAGGTTCACCTCCCGCTGGCCCTTGGCGCCCAGGTAATGCTGGCTGAACACATCGAAATAGGCATCCAGGGCCGACGCGGCGTCGCTGTCCCCCGCCAACTCCAGGCACAACGCCGCCACCTCAGCGGTGCACAAGTGCTCGCTGCGGGTCGATCGGCGCAAGCGGTAGCGCGACAGTTTGTCGGGGAGCAGGCTCAGGATCGGCAGCCGGTCGAAATACGGGCTTTTACGGAAAATCTTCCGCGCCTCCGTCCAGGTCGCGTCCAGCAGGATGAACAGCGGACGCTTGGCGTGATCGAGATCCACCGTATGGGTGACTCGCGATGGCTCGACATATTCGCCGGGGAACACCAGGTACGGTTGCCATTGCGGATCGTTCAGCAACGCCAGCAGTTGCTCATCGACCTCGGTGCGCGACCAGATGAACGCATGGTTGTCGCGCACCACATCGGCAATCAGCCAACCGGTATTGCTGGGCTTGAACACTTCCTTGTTGGTCATGATCAAACAAACCCCGGAACGGGTCTCGACACTCGGACGCCAGGCGCACAGGCAATGGCTCTCGATCACACGGCAGGCGCTGCAACGGGGCGCGCGCCAGCCCCGGGCCTGAATCGGCTTGATGCCTTCATCGATGCGCTGGTCGCGCAGGCGGGCTACGGCGTTAGGGGCGTGATTCATCGTGGGCAACGCCGACGGACAGGAAAACTCGACACGAACAACACTCGGCAGGGCAATAAAGGCCGGCATTCTACCAGAGCGCACGAACCTGTACCGTCCACACGGGCTCCCCTATAATCCCCGGCCACTGAACGCACAGTCATGTGATCGGTCGAACCACCAGTCACTGAACCAGGAGAGTTTCATGCTGCGCCTTATCGTCCCTACCGTTGCCGTTTTGCTGGCGACGTCCATCAGCGCTCAGGCCGCGTCGCTGAAAGAACTCGAACTGAACAAGATGCTGCAGAACGTTGCCAAGGAAAGCAGCGTCGGCACGCCACGGGCGATCAACGAAGACATTCTCGACCAAGGTTATACCGTCGAAGGCACCGAGCTGATCAACCACCTCAGCGTGCAAAGCAGCCATGCCCAGAAAATGCGCGCAGACCCCAAGGCCGTGTATTTCCAACTGGGTTCCACGGTGTGCACCAATCCGGGCTTTCGCAAGTTGATGGCCAAGGGCGCGACGATGCGCTATGAATTTACCGAGGTTAAGACCAACCGTCCGGTCGCGACCGAACGCTTCCAGGAATCGGATTGCCCGAAACCCGCCAAGACGAAGAAGTAATCAACCCGAGCTTGCGCGCCGCTGCTCATCGTCGGCGCGCAGTTCCGCCACCAGCGCCTGCAGATAGCGCGAGCGCCATGCTCGCCCGCCCAGCCGGCGACAGCATTCTTCCTCAAGACTCACCCGATTGGCCTGTGCCGATTCCAACAGCATCAAGTACAACTGCCTGTCGAGTTCCAGAGTCACCCTGGCCATCTCTCCCGCCTCCCTGCCCGATCCGCTTCAATCCATCACGTGGCACCCAGCCCTGGGCGTCAATTACGTTGGCACGCTTGTTATCAGTAAATCAGAGCGACACGCAGTCGGCCGGCAATCTGACGAGCGGCGCGATATTGCCGTGCGCTTATCCAGCGGTTGCCAACGGTCACTTTTGAGCGCCATGATCAGGACAGCAAAGATCGGCTAGATTCAAAAGTATTCTTAGCAGTTGCACCGGGCAGAAAGAGCCTGTCCGGCCAACACTTTGGCGTGCTTGTTTTTATCAAAGGGAAAAACAGAACCCGTTGGATGGCTTGGTCGCCCTGCCTCAGACCGCGTCAAGCCAGGTCAGCCGCCAGCCGATGCCTGGGCTGACAACGACACACGGAGTGTCGTGGCCCGAACGAATCTCTCGTTCGGGCCGGGGTCCTGTTAAGAAGGAGAAGCTGAATGCCTTATAAACCGAATGACCTGCTCAATCGTCATTTTGAGAATCACGGCCACGACCTCACCCGCAAGGTCGAAGAACAACTCAACCTGGTATCCCCCGACAGCCCCAACCTCCCCATTTACCGCGACATGATCCTGACTGTGCTGCGCATGGCCCAGGAGGATCACAACCGCTGGAATGCCAAGATTACGCTGCAAGCCCTAAGGGAATTGGAACAGGCCTTTCGTACGCTCGAACAATTCAAGGGCCGGCGCAAGGTTACAGTCTTCGGCTCGGCCCGAACGCCCATCGAACATCCTCTGTACGGCCTGGCCCGAGAGTTGGGCGCTGCGCTGGCCCGCTCGGACATGATGGTCATCACCGGTGCCGGCGGTGGCATCATGGCTGCGGCCCATGAAGGCGCAGGGCGTGACCATAGCCTGGGATTCAATATCACCCTGCCTTTCGAACAGCACGCAAACCCGACCGTTGAAGGCACGTCGAATCTGTTGCCATTCCACTTCTTCTTTACCCGCAAACTGTTTTTCGTCAAGGAGGCCGACGCACTGGTGCTCTGTCCCGGCGGTTTCGGCACGCTTGATGAGGCGCTGGAAGTCCTGACGCTGATCCAGACCGGTAAAAGCCCATTGGTACCGGTGGTCCTGCTGGATGTTCCCGGAGGCAAGTTCTGGCAAGGCGCCCTGGATTTTATCCGCGAGCAGTTGGAGGAGAATCGCTACATCCTGCCCACAGACATGAAGCTCATGCGCCTGGTATACAACGCCGAGGAGGCCGTGGAAGAGATCAACCAGTTCTACCGCAACTTCCATTCCAGTCGCTGGCTCAAGCACCAGTTCGTGATCCGCATGAATCACAAGCTAAGCGAACAGGCGGTGCAGCAGATGCAGGTGGATTTTGCCGACCTGTGCCTGAACGACTGTTTTCATCAACATGACTACAGCGGTGAAGAGCACGACGAGGCCCGATTCAGTCATCTGACACGGCTGACGTTCACCTTCAACGCTCGCAACCACGGTCGCTTGAGGGAGCTGGTGGATTACATCAACCTGCCGGAAAACTGGGCCCAGCCCACCCAGAAGACCCACCCCCTCACATGGGAGCCGATCAAGGTAACCTGAGCCATAAAAAAACGGCCCGCTATCGAAATAGCGGGCCGTTTTTATTAATCATCCATACCGCGACCGCTGAACAAGCGGTTGATCATTTCCATGGAGTACCCTCGGTACGCCAGGAAACGCCCCTGCTTGGCTCGCTCCCGTGCATCGATGGGCAAATGCCCTGAGAACTTGCGACGCCAGGTGTCCGTCAGTTGCTCCTGCCAATCGATACCGCTTTCGCGCAAGGCAAGTTCGATGTCCGGGCGTTGCAAGCCGCGTTGGCCCAGTTCCTCACGAATGCGTAAAGGACCATAGCCGGAGCGAGCACGATAAGCGACGAAGCTTTCCAGGTAACGGGACTCCGACAGCAAGCCCTCTTCAGTCAAGCGGTCGAGGGCTGTGTCGATCAACTCATCGGCTGCGCCGCGCTGACGCAGTTTACGCGTCAGCTCGACCCGACCGTGCTCGCGTCTGGCGAGCAGGTCCATCGCGGTTCGCCGCACCGCGACGAGGGTATCGAGTACGACGGTCATCGGATCAATCAGATGTCGGCATCAGCCAGGTCGTCAACGGGCTCGCGATTAGCCACGGACTTGACGTCTGCCACCGGGCTCAACAGCTTGTCACGCAGCTGCTTCTCGAGGGCCGCGGCAACTTCCGGGTTATCCGCCAGGAACTTGGCCGAGTTGGCCTTGCCCTGACCGATCTTGGTGCCGTTGTAGGCGTACCAGGCGCCCGACTTCTCGACGAAACCGTGCAACACACCCAGGTCGATCATCTCGCCATTGAGGTAGATTCCCTTGCCGTAAAGAATCTGGAACTCGGCCTGACGGAACGGCGAAGCCACCTTGTTCTTCACGACCTTGACGCGGGTTTCGCTGCCGACCACTTCGTCACCTTCTTTCACCGCGCCGGTACGGCGGATGTCGAGGCGAACCGAGGCGTAGAACTTCAGTGCGTTACCACCGGTGGTGGTTTCCGGGCTGCCGAACATCACGCCGATCTTCATACGGATCTGGTTGATGAAGATCACCAGGCAGTTGGCATTCTTGATGTTACCGGTGATTTTACGCAGGGCCTGGGACATCAGGCGAGCCTGGAGGCCCACGTGCATGTCGCCCATTTCACCTTCGATTTCAGCCTTTGGCACCAGTGCAGCCACGGAGTCGACGATGATCACGTCAACCGCATTGGAACGCACCAGCATGTCGGTGATTTCCAGGGCTTGTTCGCCGGTGTCCGGCTGGGAAACCAGCAGGTCGTCGACGTTGACACCCAGTTTGCCGGCGTATTCCGGGTCCAGGGCGTGTTCGGCATCGACGAAGGCGCAGGTCGCACCGGCTTTTTGGGCCTGGGCGATCACAGACAAGGTCAGTGTGGTTTTACCGGACGATTCAGGACCGTAGATTTCAACGATTCGGCCTTTTGGCAGACCGCCAATGCCTAGCGCAATGTCCAGGCCCAGGGAGCCGGTGGAGATGGAAGGAATAGCCTGACGGTCCTGATCGCCCATACGCATTACGGCACCCTTGCCGAATTGACGTTCGATCTGACCCAAGGCCGCAGCCAAGGCTTTCTTCTTGTTGTCGTCCATTAAAGTCCTCACGTAATCAATAAGGCCTGGCGGCCAACACCTGTATAAGTAGCCAGTATTATTCCACAGCGATCCGGGATCGCCTACCCCTGATTTGAGATTTCTACGGCGGCATGTTGTAACAGCCCGTCTAGCGCGGCCTTCACCGTTTGTCGGCGGACCTCGTCGCGGTTGCCTGGGAAGAGTTTCCGCTCGCTGTACACCGCCTCGCCGACCCTCCAGGCGATCCACACGGTACCCACCGGTTTGCTCGGCGAGCCCCCGTCCGGCCCGGCCACGCCGCTGACCGCCACGGCAAACCGCGCCAGGCTTTTGCGCTGGGCACCTAGCGCCATGGCCTCGACCACCTCGCGGCTGACCGCCCCCACCTTTTCGAACAACTCGGCGGGCACATCCAACTGCTGGCTCTTCTGACGATTGGAATAGGTGACATAACCGGCCTCGAACCAGGCCGAACTCCCGGGGATCCGCGTGATGGCCTCGGCAATCCCTCCGCCCGTACAGGACTCGGCTGTGGTCACATGGGCATTGAGCCGCTGCAGGCGCCTGCCCAGTTCCGCGGCCAGTTCGGTAATGTCGTCCATGGTGCTCTCCTGATTCCACGCAATTGGGGCCTACCGTACACGAGCGATCGAAGCTTGCAAGGCTCGCCAGACTACTGACCCAGGGCCCTGATGTAGGCCTGGCAAGCCTGCAACGCGATCAATCCGCGGTCACCGGCGTCGGTGATGGCGATAATTCGTTGAGCATGCGCCGGGTCAAGTCGGGCGCGTGGGGCGCCATGATCCACGCCGCTGGCGCGGGCGGCGGCAGGCACTGCACAACCGGCGGCAACCTCGTCGGCGTCGAGGAGGACTGACAGCCGGACATCGGCAGTAGCAAGGCGATCGCGCAGGCGATCCTGGTCACGTTGGGCATCGCTCAAGGCTCGGTAATGGGTTTGTTCGCTGGCAGCGAGTTGTTGTTCCAGGGTGAGGCGTTTGTCTTGCTCGGCCTTTTGCTGCATCGCAGCCGCCTGGGTGATTTGATTCAGCGTTTCGGCCTGGGCCTGTGCGAGCCGGGCCAACTGGTGACCGTAACGCCAATCCTGGACCCGCCACGCAAGCAGCGCCGAACCGCCGGCCAGCAGCGCGAGCAACACGACAACGCCCAGGGCACGGGATGAAAAGGGCATCAGGTCGAAGGTTGGCACAACACCTCCTTCGCCCGCGCCCACAATTGCAGGCGGTCCTCCAGGCCGTTCAAACCGCCGTTGATACGGCGGGTGATGGTGTTGAACTGATCGCGGTCGGCCAATTCGTTCAAGCCGTTCTGCTCCCAGAACCAGGCGGCGGATTCGGCGGCCCATTGCGGCCGTTCAAGAAGCTCGGGCAAGGCCAGCAGGCGTTCATCGCCGAACAGGCCGAGGCTGCAACGCAGATAGTTGTCGTGGCCGGTAATCTGGATCAGTCCTCGGCCACGATATTCTTGACCGTCACCGTCAGCCTGGGGCGAGTTGCCCAGGCGAACGGCCAGGGTTCCGGTATCGTATTTGCTCAGGTATTGCTCACTGCCCAGCTCGCGTACATAACGCAATTGTCCCGACTCATGACCGGCCTGGGCCAAGAACGCGGCCATGCGTTTGACGCTGGTGATCCGATAGCGGTCCATGGCAGCGTTCAGGGCCAGTGCAAAAACGCTGGCATTGGCGCCGGCGCTCGGGAGGATTTGCAGCAGTTGGGCTCGCGTGACGAGCATGGCATTCTCCTTGATTGTCCCAATGCTGGATCGGCTTCAGAAAAACTGCGTGAGGATCGGTGTGATCTTCATGGAGGAATTCCAGTTATTGAGAAGTTGCAGTCGAGGGCGACCTGTGGGAGCGGGCTTGCTCGCGAAAGCGGCGTGTCAGGCAACATTGATGCTGGATGTTCTGGTGTCTTCGCGAGCAAGCCCGCTCCCACAGGGAGTGGTGGGATCAGGCCTTGGCGTCCAGGCAGGTTGCGTCCATGGTGCAGCGGTAGCTTTTTTCTCGGTCGCCGCTGGCGGTGACTTTGTCGATCGACCAGCGACCGCGCATGAAATCCGGCCAGGACGGGTCCAGCAGTACGATGCCCTCGGCGCACAGCCCCGGGTTACCAGGGCATTCGATCGTCACCTTGAGGGCTTCGCGCAACATCCGGCGCACCTCGCCTTCACCGGCGGCGCGGGCTTCTTCTGCACTCTGGAAGCGCTGGCGCAAGGTCTTGAACGGCGCGATGCCGCTCTCCTCGACCCGCAGCTTGCCCGCCGCCGCATCCCACCAACTGGTCTTGCAGCCGTCGTACTTCGCCCGCGCGGTTTCATCCAGCTTGGCCGAAATGAAAGCGTGGTCGCCCGGGCGATTGTTGGTCGTCACCGACAATTTCATCTCGGGCAGGACTTTGCCCGACAACGACTTCGCCTGGCCGCGCCGGGCCAGCACATACAGCTCGTTGACCGGCTTGGCGACGGCGTCATAACGATGGGCCAGGCGCGTGAGGAACCCCATGTCGGTTTCGTTGGACTGATCGATGTGCTCGATTTTTATCAGCGACAGGTCCGGCGCCACACGGGGCGAAAACCCGTGCCTGGAAGTCAGCTGACGAAACAGCGCCCCCAGGGTCGTCGGACCATGGCTGACGGATCGGCGCTGCTTGAAGCCTGTCTGGTCCGCCGCGCTGAACGGCGCCGCCATGGCCACCAGCACCAGTTGCAGCGGAAACAGGAACGGCGTGCGCCGAGTGATGACGAACTCGCCTTTGTCCACCAGGCCCGATTCCAGGTAACCGACCCGCAGGCCGATTTTCCCACCCAGGCTGGGCAACCCTTCCAGACCGTCCAGGCTGATGGTGAGCGTCAGCTGATCGGACTCGATGCCCGCCGCGTCGACATGCTCCCACTTGAGCAGGCGTTCGTTGAGCAGCGCGGCGTTCGCGCCATAAATCTCCACCGCCGGCGTAAAACCCAATGCCATGTCGCCTCCTTAATCCCAGGCCGAAACCGGTGGGGTTGCCACGGGCTTGAGGTCCACTTCCGGCAAGACCACCCACACACCCGCCGGCAATACCGGGCCCCATTCAGCCAATCCGGGATTGAGACGCCAGAGCGCCTCCTCGACGAGGTCGTCGCAACGTTCCAGCTCCCGATAGAGCAATAGATTCACCGAATCACCGGCGATACTTCGAACCCTACGCATTGGCGAACTCCTTCAAATCAACCACCCAGCCCACCACCATCGCCGTGCCGTCATCAATGATTGCGGTCTGGGTTTCCGTGACATTGTTGATCTGCCACAGGCCCCAGTTGCGGCCGATGCCATCGACCAACGGCAGTGGGACGCGCTGCGCCTGCAACGCGCGCAACTCATCGAGGCGATCCATGGCGGTGGCGTACATCGATTTGCCGGTGATCGTCAGCCCTTGCAGGCCTTGGCCGATCTGGCTGGACTTGGGCTTGCTGGTGAGGATGTCGATGTTTTTCCAGCCGCCATCCGAGGTGTGTACCAACTGGTGGTACGCAAAATTTCTCGACAGGCCAAAGATGAAACTGCCGAGGGCCATTTGTTGACGCATCACGTACCTCCGTCGGTCAGGGCCGCGTCACTGCGCATGGCCAGTGAGTTGGGCATGGATGTCAGGCCGAACTGGCCGGTGATCTGTTGCACCACCAGGTTCGCCAACTGGCTCGCACTGGCCTGGTCCTGGCCGTTGATGTAGATGTTGGCGGTCATGGTGTTTTGCTGGGTGGTTGCCTGGGTGCTGGCCAGGTCTTTGCTGACCTGCTCTGGCGCGGCGAGCCTGTCGACCGGGGCGACGAGTTTTTCGCCCAGTGACGCGCCGGCATCGCTCCCCAGCCAGCCGCCTAGCAGTCCGCCAAGCACGCCACCAATGGCAGTGCCGAGCACCGGCACGACACTCCCCAACGCAGCACCGGCCGCAGCCCCCGCAGCAGCGCCGGCCCAGCCGCCACCTGCGGCGCCCAGGCCTGCGCCCATCATTCGTTTGTCGCCGGTCAGCACTCCCTCGGCCACATCAGCGACGGCACCAACGACTTTTAATGGGCCTGGCGCCCTGCGAGTCATCGAGCGTAACGAGGCGGTTGGCGCGAGTGAAAAACGCCCTGCGCCTCCCAGTGAGCCTCGTGTACTGACGCGTATTTTCGACCCTCTCGGGGATTCGGGACGCTGGTTGGCATTGCTTGTATCCAGCTTGCCCACCCGAGGATTTCTGAAATCTTCGGAGATCGCTTCACCCAATCGACCGGGAAGGTGCGGAGCGGCCCTACCCAACACCCGCTTGGCCACCTGACTGGAGATCTCATCCCCTACCGCCTTGAGCAACGCGCCCACCAGCGGTTTGATCGCCGCGCCGATCAACACGATGGCCGCGGCGGCTTTGGGTGAGGACTCTGCCAATTCACTCATGCCATCGGCGAGCGAACCCAGCCCCTGAAATGAGCTACCCGCCGAAGGCATCAGCGCGTTTCCCGTGGCCAACGACAAACGCTCGTTACGGGCGTTGAGGATATTCAGTTGGCCTTGATGGGTTTTCGAAAGCGCCAATGCATCCTGCCGCACCGAACCGTCGTTGCCCAATTGTGAAGTGGCGTATTGGCCTGGGTCTTTCACCTGCAAGAAAGCTGCGTTCACATCGGACAGCTTCTGCGCCATGCGCAGCACGGCTTCATCGCCATTGCTGAATAACGTCGTGGCAAGGGCCGAGCGCCTTTCGGCCGGTTGCGCGTTCAAGGCCGCCAGCACCGTCATCATCGTGCCAGGCGCCGTTTCCTTGTCACGCAAGCCGCTCGCCACCGCCGTGGGTTCCAGGCCCAACTGTTTCCAAGCCGTTTGCTCGGTGGCGGAGACTTGGCCACCCTTGCCCAGGGCCGTCGCGAAGCTATCCAGCGCCACGCCGGCTTCCGCTTGTTTGGTCCCGGTATTGAGCAATGCCGCCGTTACCGCTGCGGCTTGGGCAGGGGCCAGGCCTGCCGTCGTTGCAGCCGCACCGTCACGCTGCAAGACCGCGCCGATCTCGGCCGGTTTCGCACCATCGGGTAGCTTGCCCAACTGGTTGGTTGCATCCGCCAAGTCAAAGGCTTGAGCGCCGCTGAGCTTCATGGAGATGCGCCAGTCGGCCAGCATCTCGGCAACCTCCATGGCCGGCCTCCTGAACGCCGTCGCGATGACGGCAGCATCCGAGGCGAAACGCGACAGCTCCGACGGTCGGTCCGAGGCCTTGGCTAAATCGTTGCCGATGCCTTTGCTGGCCGCCAGGCTTTGCATTCTCACCACTTCAACCGCCGTGGTGCCCCCGGCCGCCACCAACTGAGCGGTGGCGACATGCCGGATTGACTCAGTCGTCTGTTCGATCTGGCGAGGGCTAAATCCGGTGACCTGCTTCAGATCGGCCATGGCCGAGTCCATCGCTATCGCAGGTTTGAGCAGCGCCGGTGGTTCAATACCGCCACTGGACTTGCCCTTTGACTCACCAGCCGACTCGCCCTTGGCGCCGGCGCCCATTGTTTGGGAGAACAATCGTTGCGCCGAAAGCTTCACGGTCAGCGATTCGATCGCCGTGGTCAGCAGTCCGAGCTTGAGACCGAGTGTCTCCAATGCCAGATCGAGGCTCGCCAGTTGATCCCTGGCGAACGCGCCTTGTGCCGACACGCCACTGGTGAGGCTGGCATTACCGAACGCCAACCCAGGCTCATTGAAGGTTGCGTATTTGAGCGAATATCTATCGTCCGCCATCCCGCTCTACTCCTGTTTCACGCCAAGGCGAGTGATCGCGATGTCGTAGCGGCGCAAGGCCTTGCCGGCGTCCCACTCCAGGATTTCCGCCTCACTTACCGAGTAAATGAGCGGCACCACATCGAGGATCACTTCGATGTCGCGCTCCGAAAGAAGTCCGCCGGTTTGTTTAAAAAATCGTCGATGCGTACCTGAAGTTGTGTCCAGTCGGGCACAGTCAGGTGATCGAGGTCGGGGATCATCAGGCCAGTGCAATGGGCGGTGATGAACTCGGCGCGTTCCTTGGCCGTCTTCAGTTTTTTCATCGCCTTGGTGGCACGCAGCACCGGCATTTCCAGGGTCAACGAGGTCAGGCTGCGGCCCGCGATGTCGAGCGGTTGCAGCAGCTGCACCTGATCGGGATCGACCGCTGCGCTGTCCACCGACTCCAGGAAGTGCGACGCCGGGCGGGTGGACATTTCGTGCACGTACTGGGCAATGCTCACGTAGTCCGGGCGCTTGAGCTGGTCGAGTTCCTTGACCGACAGGCCGGTGGCCAGTTTGGCCAGTTCGAAGAACTGATCGTCTTCGTCATCGCCAGCGCGGGCCAGGGCCTCTTTTTGCGCGGCGTAGTACAGAGGCTTGAGTGGGAGCTGCTCGATCTGCGAGCCATCGTCACCGGTGATCGGCGACAGCAGCTCATGGGTAGGAGGCATCCAGGACATGAAATCAGTTCCTTGGTGAATCATGGTGGGCGAGCCACCTGTGGGAGCGGGCTTGCTCGCGAAAGCGGTGTGTCAGTCAACATTGCTGTTGAAGCTGATGGCCTCTTCGCGAGCGAGCCCGCTCCCACAGGGACTGTGTCTAACCGACGGGTTTGTTTAAGGCAGCAACACCGCACGGCGCGCATCGCCAAGAATGTCGACGCCGTTGAGCACGAACTTCTGGGTGCGCACGTCGATGTCGATCACCGGCACGCCATTTTCCAGACGGTTGTAAGTGCGGCAGGACAGCTCAAGATTGGTCTTGGGCTTCTCATTCATTTTCAGCGGGGTTTCCTCGAGGGATTTCAACTTGCCGCCCACCGTGTGATAGGTGAACCAGGTGTTGCCGTCCTGGTCCTGGCCGGCTTCACGCACGTTGAGCAGAATGTCCTCGCCCACCGTCACGCCCAACGCCAGCATGACTTCCGGACCGAGGCCTTGCAGGGTCAGCTTGGCCGTCAGCACCTTGCCGCCCTTGGCCATTTCCTCGCCAATGAAACGGCCGCCACGCATCTCTTCCATGTCGAATTCGATTTTCGGCGGGGTGAAATCTTCCACGGTCGCCGACAACGGCAGGCCTTGCAGGGTGGCCGCGATGGCCTGTCTTACGCGGTTGGTAAACATTAGAGAACGTCCTCCAGGAACTGCTCGATGATTTCATCGCGGGCATTGAGTTGATAAATCATGTGTTCGTTCGGTGCGTAGCGGCCGTAGTCGATGACCACGTACCAGGTGCCGTTCTTGTACTTCTCGACGCTGTTCAATTCCGGGTGCAGGTACACGCTGCCGCCCGGAATGGTTTCGTCGGCCACCAGGGTTTGCAGCCAGTCGTTGATGCGCTTGACCTCCTGGTCCATGAACGATTTGGTCAGGTTCTTGGCCATGGCTTTCTGGCCGGCCTTCACCAGCTTGCGGCTGATGGCATCTTCCAGGCCGACGTAGCTGATGAACTTGCCGGTGATGGAGCGGTTGCCCAGCAGCGAGAAGCCGCCGAGGATGGTCCGGGCGTAGTAGCTGACGCCGTAGCGGTTGAGCAGATCGCCTTCGGTGGAGGTGTCGAGGATGTTGTATTCGACGGTGCGCGAAACGTCCTCGGCGAAGGTCACCTGGTTGCCCGGGCTCTCCCACTGCTTGACCTTGGCAAGCGCGGCGATGGCCAGGCTCGACGGGGCCAGGAAGACGTTTTTCTTCGCCGCCTTGGAATACACCGCCGGCATGTTGTGCACCACCAGGCAACGGTCGAAACCGAGGTCGGCCCCGCCCAGCTCCTGGCTGTAGGTCACTTGGTCGGCGACCGCGGCGTCCTTGCCATCGAGCACCACACGAGCCTTGATGCGCTTGCCAAACGAAGCGAATTCGCTGGCCACGGCCTTGGTGCCGGTGAAGCCCGGCGCGCCGATAATCGTCAGGTCTTCCGCGACGCCACTCAACGCGGCCAGGCCCAACTTGCGCCCGGTCTGCGCCTCGATGCCGCCGATCACGTTGTTCTGCGTGTCGGCCAGTGTCGCGCCCTCTTCGACGATGACCACATAGACCGGCACCTTGACCACTTTGAGGATCTGGTAGACCGCCTGGAACAACGTACCCGCCTCGGCACCGGTCGGGTCCAACTGGGCCTGGGTGGTGAAGCTGTTGATACGGAACGGGGTGTTTTTCGGAATCAGCGGGTTGGCATTCGGCGCGGTGCCGACCAGACCGATGACGTTGTCACCCAGGCCACCCATGGCCTCGGGAGATTCGGTGGCATTGACGGTAATGCCGTTGTGCTCGAAGTTCAAAACCTCAGCCATGGTTATTCAGCCTTCTTGGTGGTGGCCTTCACGGCCTTGGTGATTGGGGTGGCTTGCGTGTCAGCAGCCAACTGCTGCGCATTCAGGACGCTGGTCAGTTCGAGGCGACCGGCACTGCGCAAAGCGCTGGCCTCGACATCCAACAAATCCAATGTCTGGCCGGCGCTAGACCAATGGCCGCCACTGGTAGGAAATGGCAGCAGCACGGTGTATTGCTTACGAATGGGCATCTACGGTCTCTCCAGATGCGAAAACACAAAAGCCCCATAAAAGGGGCTCGATGTGGGCGAAAAAAAACCGCTCTCGCGGTCGTGTTTACTTGATGAAATCTGGCAGCTCGGGCCAGAGCAGCCTGGAAGGTTCTTCATCCGTTTCCGGGATGTCTCGCAAGGCCTGGCGATAAGCCTTGATCTCGGCAAGCTGGGCTTCCGTTGCGGGGAAGTCCGGTAATTGAGTGAAATCCGTGTCTCGCAACCGTTGATTACGGCGCGTGCGAATGGCGGCCCATTCGATTTCAGGCGACGGTACGGCAAGTGGAATTTCGGGTAGGTCATTGTTGGACAGATCAGACATGTTCGTTCCTTAGCTGAAAACAACGGTTTCGGCCAGTGACAACCTGGTGACCAAATCCCCAAGGTTGAACAACCGACCATTGCCCACACGCATGGTGTCAATGCGCACGGTGGTGTAATAAATGTTTGGAATGAGAATGCGCATGACAATATTGCCGTTTGTATCGACATAGACAGAAGGGGTCATGTTTCCAAACGTCGAAGCGTTTTGCAGAACCCGAGTGGGCTGATAGCAATACCCCACCAACGTTTCGTCGATTATTTTGGCTGTGCCGTAGCTGTAACCCTTGATGTTGAACCAGAACATTTCCGAATGAACATTGATGTTAAGCGGCACTTTGAAATGCATGTACACATTTGCGCTGGCACCCAGGTTGGTGGAAACAAAATCACCCTGCGCCGTTGCGCCATAGACGCCGCCAGTTCCGTAGACGTGTCCCTGCAAAACGTTGCGACGAATCGTGCCCAGGGCACTTGGATCCCCTTCTACATCCTTCTGGCTTCGCCATTCGTTGAACTGCGTCAACGCCGTGGCCATGGTCGTATTGATACTGCCAATTTTTCCATTGACCGTCGTGGTCAAGTTGTTGGCCGCTGATACCAGCGACGCGATAGTGGTTTCCAGACTCACATTCAAGTTCCTTGTGCTATTTGATTATTTGGCTTCGAGCGCCATAACCCGAAACATCAGGCCAACGTGTCGCGCCATGTTGTCGATATTGGCGGTAGCCAACGTGGCGATTTCCTCACTCATGAGAATGTTCAGGTTGTCGGACCCGACCACCACCGTGACGCTTTGTGCCGGCAACGGGGAGATATCCAGCGTGAACTTTTGCAACACTCGCGCGGCGGCCGCTTTGTAGGTCAGCAGCTTTCCAGCCACCGAATACACTGCCAACAACGTGCCCGTGGAAAGATAGAAACCGAACTCGCCAATTTCATATTCATCTGGCCCTTCAAACAGCGCAGCCATCCTCAGTTGCCCTGGATCCAGATCTTCGTAATCCACGATCGGCACACGCTGTCGTTCATTGCGAAGCGCCGTTTCCGATCCATTGGGATCGTAGCGGGCGGTGCCGGCCCCGATGTGAGTGATCTCACCTTTCAAGCCTTGGTTTTTCGCCTGCAACACTTCGGCCAGGCCGGCGGAAGTGAAGCGAACCAAGCGCGTAATGTCTTCTGTCATGGCTGCGCCCTGAGGTCGTAATCGTTAATGGTGTAAGGTTGGAAAAAGCCGGTGCTGATAAGTCGTGCATCAAGATCAAGTGATGGCAGCGCCCCCCACAGAAATAGCTCTGCTTCGCTTAATGGTCCATGGGGAGCTGACGCGAGCGCCAGACTGCCCCTCGTTTGATGTACGAGCGTGATAGTGGCCTGGTCGCGTTCGCTCTTGGCGGCATTGATGCGCCGTATCAAGCGATTGTGGTCGCCGCTGGACCAGCTATGGCCGATGATCGCTTGCACATCAAAGGTGTAGGGATGTGCAGGAGGTTGCTGCTCATACCAGGCGACGACATGGGGGATAAACCCCATGGACTCGACGGCATGGCTCAGGGCTCGACGCGTACCCGCCTGACGCTGGATCTGCCAGGACAACGAAACGGTCAGGCGCTTTTCCAGGTCGTCGGCTGCTGCGTCCCATTCACTGACCCCACGATCCGCCGCCAGATAAGGCAAGAACGCCAAAGGCGTCGCCGCCGGGTTCATCAGTTCGGGAAACGGCGGATCGATGCGTTCCAGCAGCCGGGCAAACCCGAGATCCAGCGCCCGCTCCAGCGGTGAGCTGTTGACCGGCAGCAGGCTCGGTCGAGAAGTGTCGTCACTCATAACGTATCCACCTCGACCTCGACGCCCGTGCAGTACGGCGCCTGGAAAGCCGTCGTCACAATCGGCGCAAGCGGTTCGAGAATCTGCAGCTGAACCGCGCCAGCGCTGTGCAGGGTGTAGTCGATCCAGCTCGGGTCCACTCGGCCTTCCAGGCGATGACACGCCTCGGCGTATTCCTGCAATTGCTGCTGTGCGGCAACCTGGGTCAGGCCCGAGTCAGGCCCGGGATTGATCTTCGCCACGACGCGGATTTTGTAAGGTTTGATTTGCGCGGCCTGCACGATGACCAAGTCCGTCTCGGGCCGTACATCCGGTCGGGCGAAGTGCTCGCGGACGCCGTCGAGCAACGCTTCGGACGGCGTTCCATTGCCGTCTCGGGACAGCACCGTGACCGTGACTTCGCCGGGCGCGGTACGGCGTCCGTTACCGTCCTTGATCTGGGCTGCGTAGCTGTCCGGGTCGAAGGTGTAGGTGACCGTCACCACACCCGCCGAGGCGTTCTCGACTTTTACGACGGGACGCTGCCCCAGGGTAAAAATCTCCCGCCGATACTGCATGCGCGAGCCAGCCGCTGGGGCGTGGGGTGCCAGGTAGTAGCGCAACCGCGCATCGTCATCGCTCTCGTAGACAGGGGGGACGGGCGGGAACGCCGCCGGGTCGCCCGGGTCGAGCAATTGGCGTTCGAGCCCCATGTCCGCGAGGCGAGCGTCGAGGTTGGTGCCGGTGGCCCACCACGCCAACATCTGCTTGATGCGGGCGTTGTATTTGCGTTCGTGGGTTTGCAGCCGGACACAGAACGCCTCGAGGGCCAGGGTCAGCAGTTCGCTTTCGTTCTCGAGGCTGTCCACCAACTTGGCGGCGCTGGTGGGCGAGCGTGCGGCGACGTACTCGACCACGAAGGTCTTGAACTCGGCGAGCAAGTCCTCGAACGCTTCGACGGTGACGATGGCCGGTTCGGCCAGTTGGTTCTGGCCGGGTATCAACATGCTCATGTCATCACCTCGAATGTCTGCTTGCGGTTTTTCCAGGTGCCGGCGAAACGCAGCAGCAATCCGGCACCGTGCCGGCTGGCGACGATGACCTGGGGCTCGAAATCGTCGATGCCGTTATGGGGGTTGTAGAACGCTTGGGCCGCATGGCTCTGGGCGAGGATCAGCAGGTCGTCGCCGAGGTTCTGCCCCAGCAACTGGGTGAGTGCGCAGCCATACAACGGTCGCTTCTGGCGAGTGCCCAGCGGCGTGGTCAAGGCACGGGTGGCGCGCTGCACGAACTGCGGCCAGTCGTCGACCGTGGCGCCGGTATTTCGATCGATTCCAATCATGAGGAAATCTCTTATGCGGTACTGATGACGCGTCCCTGGTGATCCACCACCGGGCCGCTCAGGTGCACACCGGAGGCGTCGAGTCGAATGCCGACGGCGCCCAGTTTTAATTCGATGATTTGCGGCGTCATCACCAGGCTCGATGGGCCAATGCTCAACTGGAGCGATTCGCGGGAACCGCTGAACATCGCCGGGCCGTTCTTCCAATGCAGGACATGGCTGGCGTGGTCGTAGCCGTTTTCCGTGCCGTCTTGATAGAGGCGACGCGTCAGCGAGGCCTGGGTCGAGACGGGCGGGAACTGACCGCCATTGAGGCCAAACAACGCCACCGCCTGCCCACCGCTCTCGCCGCCGCCATGGTTGAGTAACAGGCATTGCTCGCCCACGGAGGGAATCCGCGACTCGCTCTGGGCGCCGGCGCTCGGGTTGAAAAAGCGGATCGCCGGCGTGAGCAGTCCGCCATGGCTGACTTTGCAGGTGTTGCTGGCCGCATCGACTTCCTGGCAAACGCCAATGCGGCAGAAACTCTCCGCACGTCGATGCAAGTCTTCCAGCTCGGTTTCCATCTGCGCCAGGCGCTCGATGATCGGCCCCAGATGCATCCGTAACAGCGCATCAAACATGGCTTAGCCCTCGAGTGCGGTGTATTGGTCCGGGTCGTCGATGTTCGACACTTCCCAGGTGCGGGCGAATTTCGGGATGCCCAACGGGTCATCCAATAGCGTCGGGCCGAGGTACAGGGTTTGGCTGAAGGAAAGGGTCCAGGCGGTGTATGACCTTGTCGGGTTGATAAACGTGGATGGCAGGCCATCGATCTCCGTGGGCAAGTCGCATTGATCGCCCGACAGACCCCAGCGGTTATCCATGACCAAGTGCTTCAGCTCAGCGGCCAAATCGCAGGCCTCCCATCCCGGAACGGCCATGACCACTTGCAGGGAAACCGTCAGGACATGGGCGATACGTCCATCGTTGGCGCGGTGGCCGGGTGCATCACGCTCGATGGCAATCAGTACCCAGGGTTGATCGTCGGTGCCATCGAACTCCTGAGGGCTGCCGACTTTCAAGGTGGGATAAGTGGCGCGCAGCGTCTGGGCAATGGCCGAGAACAACTGCGACGGTTTTTCGATAAGGGCAGGCATTGATCGCCTCCTTGTGTAGGGATCAGCGCTGTCGATTCACGGCTGGTCGGGAGGAACGTCTCGCGGAGGGACTTCACACACGCCGATCCGCTTGGCGACCCAGCGCTCGTAAAGACCGATGGCCACATCGGCACCGGCCATGGCGGTCAGGCAACCCAGGGCGCAAGCGCTCCAGATCGACATCCCGAGGGCGTACAACAGCATGGTTGCCGATACGCCGCAGACCACGCAGGCACCGGAGCGCAGAACCACGCGGCGCAGCAACGGCCAGCCACGGGCGCCCTCCTTGTCGGCGCGCCACATCTCGCCGGACACCCCGCCCACCAGAGCGAGCACGATGACCAGCCAGATCGGCATGTCCAGCAACGCTTGTTGCTCGTTTGTCATGTCAGGCTTCCTGGGGGGTGGGTTAGAACGAGAGAATCGATCACGCTATCGAGTGATGAGCATGTCGAGGCTGGTCGCGTCGCAGGAGTTGTTGGCTTTCCTATCGATGACCAGATAAAGCGAAGACGCCGGCGTGACGGCGACGCTGTTCAACATGAACGTGGCGCTACCGCCGTTTGCCAGGCTCCCGGACTGAAGCACGATGTCGCCCAGGTTCAGCGACCAGCCGACACCGTCCCCGCAGGCGTTATGCAGGTCATTAACCCGGCCCAGTACGTTGATATTGCCGGTGACAGGACTGGCCCAGCGGAAGATGCTCTGGCTGTTGGTGCCGGGATGAGCGACCACATCACCCTGCTTGAACACGAAACTGGTGCCCGAGCCGGTGAAGGTGAAGCTTTTCTTGGGAATAGCGATCCAGGAAGCCGGGACGTCGTCCCGCCAGCAAGTTGTTGGATTACCGTTGCACACCTCGGCCTGGAACGTCGGAAAGAGCGTGTAGTTGGCCGAGGCATTCACGCCCGATTTGTTTTGCATGAACGACCAAGGCGAACCTGCCGTTGCCGCTTCGGTCATCAGGTACATGTCCCGGGCCAGGTTCCACGACAGGGCCGTATCAGCCATGGCACTCAGGGATACGAAGGACGACAGAAACACCGTCGCCATCAGGATTTTTTGCAATAGTTTCATCTTCTTGCCTCGGTGAGTGTCATTGAGTACTGGCAGCACGGTTTATTCCGCACGCAGTTCGCTCGACGGCGTTCACTCGAGGCTCAATGGCCTTCACATGATTCAACGTCCCGCACCGGGAACATTGATCTGGAGTTCGGTATTTTCATATATCGATGAATGTTATTTGGTAATCAGCATGTCGATGGTGCTTGAGTCGCAGGAGTAATTGGTCTTTTTATCAAGGACGAAGTAAATGGGCGCAGCGGCGGTGACCGGTACATTGTTAAGGGAAAAAACAGCCCCCGTACCTTTGGCCAAGCTACCCGACTGCAAAACTGCACCGCCCTGATTAAGCGACCATGCGACACCATCACCGCAGGCGCTGTGGATACTGTTGATGCGGCCCAGAATATTGACGGCACCCGTGACAGGGCTGGTCCAGCGGATGATGGTTTGACTATTCATGCCTGGATGAAAAATCACGTTACCTGGCGGAACAGTAAAGCTGCCGTTCCCGCTGTAGTTATAGGTTTCCTTGTGAACGGTTACATGAGCCCCGGATGGAATGTCTTGCCAGCAGGTCGCAGGTTTTCCACCACACACATCGGCCGTAAACGAAGGCAGAAGGATGTAGTTGTCGGGATTATTCACGCCAGAGGCGTTTTCCATGAACGCCCAAGGCGAGCCTGTCGCAACACGCTCCTTTGCGAAGATCACATCTTTTGCCAAGTTCCAAGACAGGGCGGTTTCTGCCCAAGCGTTAACGGATGCACCAGAAAATAGAAACAAGCCCAACAATGCAGCAATCGTAAGTTTTTTCATGAGATCACCTTTTGAGTCGGATAATTTGAACTGCGCGGCTTTAACGCTCATGTCGCTCGACGGCGTTCACTCGAAGCTCAACGGCCTTCACATGATTCAACGTCCCGCATCGGGAACACTTGATCTGGAGTTCGGTGTTCTCGCCCATGCGGGCCAGAAGTTTTTTACAGTGACCGCATCTGAAATCCTTCAGCATCGAAAGCCCTCCCATTGGCAGCGGTTTGAAGTGCCTCGCGGCACAGGCATTCCAAAAAGCCCGGTTGCCCAGGCTTTTCAGTAATACGCTTGATCTTTCGGCGCGACTGGCGCGGTACGGATCCATTCAAATTGTTCCTCCAGCCGCGGTCCCTGCCCGCCGGATAACTGCTTCTGGTGCTTTACGCTGCACACCCGGGCCAGTTGCCAACCCTCTGAACCGTTAAGGCCGGTTCATCGCTGCCTGTTGGTGGAACTAAAGAGCTTTGTTGCCAGCCGCTTTGTCGAGCGGCTTGGACACAGAATATGCATGGATGCATATACAGTCAATGCGTAAATGCATTTATTTATGCGTGTCGAATGCGCAAATGCATGAAGCCCTTGTAAATGCGGGGTCGCGGGTTTCAGGAGGCGAAAAAAAACCCGCGCGGCGGCGGGTTTTATCTGACAGCGGAGGGGTTAACGGGCGTACATGCCCCACCAGAAGACGTGACCGAGGATGACGATTTGCTCGTCCTGCATTTCCTGGAACGTGTAGTCCTCATCCGGGTGTTCATCGCGATTGAAGCTACGCAGGCGGATGCCGGTGGGCAGGCGGTAAAGCTGCTTCACCCGCAGTTGGCCGTTGTGATTGATGGCGTAGAGGTCACCATCGACGATGTCGCCGATCCCGCATTTGCCCGCATTCACTCCTACCGTGGCGCCGTCGCGCAGCACCGGCAACATGCTGTTGCCGCGCACCGTCACGCATTTGGCCTGGTCGAACTGCACACCGTTGTGGCGCAGGCTGCGCTTGCCGAACCGCAGGCTGGAGCGCTCGCTCTCCTCGATGACGAATCTTCCTGATCCAGCAGCCAATTCAACCTCACGCAGAAAAGGGACCGACACCTCGTCTTCTTCGACGGGTGTTTCGTCGTCCCACAGGCTTATGTCCTTGAGTTCGGAATGCGGCTCGTCGCGGCGGGCATTGCCGACGGGCACAACGTCGGCGCGCCCGCGCAACTGGTCGGTGCTCACGGCAAAATATTCGGCGATCTTCGAGATGTGTTTATCCGAAGGGTCGACGATCTTGCCGCTGAGGATCCGCGAGAGGGTGGACTGAGGCACGCCGGTACGCCGGTGAAGCTCCGTGGGGGAGATCCCGTGCTGATCGAGCAATGCTCTTAATACGGTCGAAACGTTGCGTTTTTGCATAACGCGCATAGTGCTTGTTCTTTTCGCAGAAGACAAATGCTGTTTTGCATAAATATGCAATTCCAACCAGTTGCATTCATTGTGGCGAGGGAGCTTGCTCCCGCTTGACCGGGCTGGCGCTCCAGTGCGAAGCGCTCACAAAAGGGTCTGCTGCGCAGCCCAGCGGGAGCAAGCTCCCTCGCCACGGAATCGCCCTACACGCCGTTGGGAAAAGGCTCCAAAGCCGTCCTTCAAATATGCGACGCAAGGCTACGTTTTCTTGCGCCTCTGCCTACAACTACGCCAGAATCCGCCGGCTTGTGCGCCTTGGGGGCCACCGGTACTTTTGATCCTGTCACTGCCCATCAGTGATCGGGTTTAGTAGCCCGGTATTTCCAAGATGTACATCGCTCCATCCAAGTCAGGTATTCCTATTCCTGCATTCGATGGTAGCTGTGCGCAGGGCGCCCTCGGGTGCGCCGGTTTCTTGGATCCCCGGTCTACTAACCTGCGTACAGCTGCCACCCATTTCGTTTAGTAGCGAATCGGTGATGGCTCCCACTTCGAGGATCCAAGCATCATGAGCAAGAACACCCCAAATCCCCCAGACGATCACGTCTCCCGCAGCCAATCGGCCAACGCCAAGAAACTCGACGACGCGGCAACCCGCGCCCTGGACTATTACCTCAAGCCGAAAACCGACAAGGAAACCGCTGACACGCCCGACACCCTTTTCATCATCGCCCCCAACGTCGACGCCGAATGCCTGCTCGCCAACCTCAGCGAAACCCTGGCCTCGGCCAACGCCATGGTCAGTGACCTGGCATTCGACCTGAAGGGCTCGCGGCGGAATATCTTGCTGGGGGTTCAACAGATGATCGAGTTGAGCCAGTTGCTGGCGAACCGGGCGTTGGATGTGGTTGAGGTGAGGTAGCACTCATGATGCAAGCCAAGACCTAAGAGAAACCCGAGTCATCACTGTGGGAGCGAGCTTGCTCGCGATGGCGGTAGTCCAGTTACAACTAAGTTGTATTGCCAGCCGTCATCGCGAGCAGGCTCGCTCCCACAATTGGATCGGGGTACAGCCGGAGAGACAGGTCGGCTGTAAGGCCGCCTCGCGAGCAAGCTTTGCTCCTACAGATATGATGGGTGTACGACCGGGAGAGCCAGGTCGGCTACCAGGCCGCCTCGCGGTAGACGTTGATCTCGGCGCCCCATTAACCACGCTGGCTGAACGAAGGTATTGCGCAGTGGGCAACCCGGCATGGATGCCGGGTTAGCCGCGCTGGGCCATGGATGGCCCTTCGCGGCGGCCCACGGAGCAATGCCTTCGTTCAGGCATGCCGAGCCTAGGCGAGGCACCGAGTGGTGGGGCAGGAGCGTTTTGGTTACTTTTGACTGGGCCGGCTTCCGGGCTTCTCAAAAGTGACCCGCCGTCAGGGCGGAACCATAGGTGGCCATTACCGCAGCAACGGATATTCACCCAATCCCAAAAACAGTCATCCCCTGGGTCCCCCCCGACCACCCATGTTAACCTTGCGCCCATCGCGGAAAAGCCGGGCCAATGCCCCTCCTTTTGCCCCACACCTTTCAACGAGCTTCCCTGACACCCATGAATACCGCCGTGAACGACTTGTCCTCCCACACGCCGATGATGCAGCAATACTGGCGCCTGAAGAACCAGCACCCCGACCAGCTGATGTTCTACCGCATGGGCGACTTCTACGAGATCTTCTACGAGGACGCGAAGAAAGCCGCCAAGCTATTGGACATCACCCTGACGGCGCGTGGGCAATCGGCGGGCATGGCGATACCGATGTGTGGGATTCCTTACCACGCGGCGGAAGGTTACCTGGCGAAGCTGGTCAAGCTCGGCGAATCCGTGGTGATCTGCGAGCAAGTCGGTGACCCGGCCACCAGCAAAGGGCCTGTGGAACGCCAAGTCGTGCGGATCATCACACCGGGTACCGTCAGTGACGAAGCCTTGCTCGATGAACGCCGGGACAACCTGATCGCCGCGGTGCTGGGCGACGAACGCCTGTTCGGCCTGGCGGTCCTGGACATCACCAGTGGCAATTTCTCGGTGCTGGAAATCAAGGGCTGGGAAAACCTGCTGGCGGAGCTTGAGCGGGTCAATCCGGTAGAGCTGTTGATTCCCGATGACTGGCCCAAAGACCTGCCAGCGGAAAAACGCCGTGGCGTACGTCGGCGGGCGCCGTGGGATTTCGAGCGCGACTCGGCGCTGAAAAGTCTCTGCCAGCAGTTCTCCACCCAGGATCTCAAGGGCTTCGGTTGCGAGAACCTGACCCTGGCCATCGGCGCGGCCGGTTGCCTGCTGGCCTACGCCAAGGAAACCCAGCGCACCGCCCTGCCCCACTTGCGCAGCCTGCGTCACGAGCGCCTGGATGACACCGTGGTGCTGGACGGCGCGAGCCGACGCAACCTGGAGCTGGACACCAACCTGGCCGGTGGGCGCGACAACACCTTGCAATCGGTGGTGGATCGCTGCCAGACCGCCATGGGCAGCCGCCTGCTGACCCGCTGGCTGAACCGTCCGCTGCGGGACCTGACGGTACTGACAGCGCGCCAGTCATCCATTACTTGCCTGCTGGACCGCTATCGCTTCGAGCAGCTGCAACCGCAGCTCAAGGAAATCGGCGACATCGAGCGGATCCTCGCCCGTATCGGCCTGCGCAACGCCCGTCCCCGTGACTTGGCGCGCTTGCGCGATGCCCTCGGCGCGTTGCCTGAACTGCAGGTGGCGATGACCGACCTCGAAGCGCCGCACCTGCAACAACTGGCACGCACCACCAGCACCTACCCGGAGCTGGCCGCGCTGCTGGAAAAAGCCATTATCGACAACCCGCCGGCGGTGATCCGTGACGGTGGCGTGCTGAAAACCGGCTACGACGCCGAACTCGACGAGCTGCAAGCGCTGAGCGAGAACGCCGGCCAGTTCCTGATCGACCTCGAGGCCCGGGAAAAAGCCCGCACCGGACTGGCCAACCTCAAGGTCGGCTACAACCGAATTCACGGTTACTTCATCGAACTGCCAAGCAAGCAGGCCGAGCAAGCCCCGGCCGACTACGTCCGCCGCCAGACCCTCAAGGGCGCCGAGCGCTTCATCACCCCGGAACTCAAGGCGTTTGAAGACAAGGCGCTGTCGGCCAAGAGTCGCGCCCTGGCCCGGGAAAAGATGCTCTACGAAGCGCTGCTCGAGGATCTGATCAGCCAGTTGCCGCCCCTGCAGGACACCGCCGGCGCCCTGGCGGAACTGGATGTGCTGAGCAACCTGGCTGAACGGGCCTTGAACCTGGACCTCAACTGCCCACGCTTCGTCAGCGAACCATGCATGCGCATCAGCCAGGGTCGTCATCCCGTGGTCGAGCAAGTCCTGACCACGCCGTTCGTGGCCAACGACCTGAGCCTGGACGACAACACCCGCATGCTGGTGATCACCGGTCCGAACATGGGCGGTAAATCCACCTACATGCGCCAGACAGCGTTGATCGTGCTGCTGGCCCACATTGGCAGCTTCGTCCCGGCGGCCAGTTGCGAATTGTCCTTGGTGGACCGCATCTTTACCCGGATCGGCTCCAGTGATGACCTGGCCGGTGGGCGCTCGACATTCATGGTGGAAATGAGCGAAACCGCGAATATCCTGCACAACGCCACCGAACGCAGCCTGGTGCTGATGGACGAAGTCGGCCGCGGCACCAGCACCTTCGACGGCTTGTCCCTGGCCTGGGCCGCGGCCGAACGCCTCGCGCACCTGCGGGCCTACACATTGTTCGCCACCCATTATTTCGAACTCACCGTGTTGCCGGAAAGCCAGCCGCTGGTGGCCAACGTCCACCTCAACGCCACCGAGCACAACGAGCGCATCGTCTTCCTGCACCACGTGCTGCCCGGCCCGGCCAGCCAGAGCTATGGCTTGGCGGTGGCGCAACTGGCCGGCGTGCCGAGCGAAGTGATCAGCCGTGCCCGCGAGCACCTGAGCCGCCTGGAAACCACCAGCCTGCCCCACGAAGCACCACGCCCGACCAAAGGCAAACCGGCCGCGCCACAGCAAAGCGACCTGTTCGCCAGCCTGCCGCATCCGGTGCTCGATGAACTGGCCAAGCTCGATGTGGACGACCTGACTCCGCGTCGGGCGCTCGAATTGCTCTATACATTGAAGACACGGATCTAACGCACAGGCTTTCAAGCTGTTAGAATCTCGCGCGGTTTGGGATGCTGCGGACTATTAGCCTGGTTCGCAGACTACCGCTCCCAAACCTCGCGACCCCGCCGTGAAGGGGCTTCGCGACAGCCGCCTGAGGAGAGAATTAGAAATGACCTTCGTCGTCACCGACAACTGCATCAAGTGCAAGTACACCGACTGCGTAGAAGTGTGTCCGGTGGACTGCTTTTACGAAGGGCCGAATTTCCTGGTCATTCACCCGGACGAGTGCATCGACTGCGCCCTGTGTGAACCGGAATGCCCGGCAAATGCCATTTTCTCGGAAGACGAAGTGCCGACCGGCATGGAGAATTTCATCGAGCTGAACGCCGAACTGGCGGACATCTGGCCGAACATCACCGAGAAGAAAGACGCCCTGCCGGACGCTGAAGAGTGGGATGGCAAACCAGGCAAGATCGCAGACCTCGAGCGCTGATCTTTCCGGCGTCACCAAAAGGCCCCTTGCGGGCCTTTTTGCTTTTTCGGATCAAGAAATCGCAGGCAAAAAAAAGGGGCGGTTTGACCCGCCCACATTTTTTCCCTAATCCCTTTAATCCTATTCATCGTCCTGATGAATCGCATCCTGCGATGTCCTTCCGTTCCCATCGTCCTTGACGGGTGTGTCTGTCCGTCGACACAGGGCTGATATTAGTGTCTTCCCAGGCGAGTGCAACGCGGGTGATACAGGTGGCTTGCTCTGTAACACGATATTCATCAACAAATTTTCCTTATAAATCAGTTAAATATAAAAAGATCACGGGATTTATAGCTGTCTGTCCTGGCGATGAGAAACCGATCGCTTACGCAACACTAGGCAAATGCTTACAAGCTGAACCTATAAATGGAGCTGGGTTGGGGAAACGATGCTTCAGATATGCAGAAGCATTCGAACCAGTCGTGATGTTCTATAGTTTTACGAGCGGGGGGGTCAGGGGTGGTGTGTATATCCGTTGCTGCGGTAACGGCCACTTAGGGTTCCGCCCTTACGGCGGGTCACTTTTGGAAGAGCCGGGAGCCGGACCAGCCAAAAGTAACCAAAAACGCTTTGCCCCACCACTCGGCACCTCGCTTAGGCTCGGTGTGCCCTCACTCCGGCATTGCTCCGTGGGCCGCCGCGAAGGGCCATCCATGGCCCAGCGCGGCTATCCCGGCATCCATGCCGGGATGCCCACTACGCAATGCCTGCGTTCGGCCAGCGTGGTTTAACGGGGCGTCCAGATCAAGATCAAGATCCAAAGCAAGAGCAAGAGCAAACGGGGCATAGGCCGGCACTTATGTGGCTGAGCCACCGCTATCGCGAGCAAGCTCGCACACACTGGATCTTCAGCGGACACAAAATTCATGTGCACCGCAAAACCTGTGGGAGCGGGCTTGCTCGCGAAGAGGCCAGCCCGTCCAACATCTTCATCGACTGTGACATCGTCTTCGCGAGCAGGCTCGCTCCCACAATAGGCCTGCAGCCAGACACGAGACTCATGGGCACCTGGATCACCTGTGGGAGCGAGCCTGCTCGCGATGACACCGGCACCTCCACATCACTGCAAACTGACACACCGCCTTCGCGAGCAAGCCCGCTCCCACAGGGGAAATGCGGTCTCACCAAGAACCAGGTCGGCGACAAGGCCACATCGTTTTTGAAACGGATATACCCCCAAACCCAAGCCCAAAAAAACGGCACTTCCCATTTCTGGGAAGCACCGCTTTTTCAAACTGCACAGCATCACCGCCAGCAAGGGCGCGTTTCTGATGCACTTACCTCGGTGTTATTGAAACAACGACTCACTCGACAAGCCGTTCTTCTCCAGGATCTCCCGCAAACGCTTGAGACCTTCAACCTGGATCTGCCTGACCCGCTCACGCGTCAATCCAATTTCCAGCCCGACATCTTCAAGCGTGCTGCTTTCATGCCCCCGCAAGCCAAAGCGGCGAATCACCACTTCCCGTTGCTTGTCGGTCAACTCCGAGAGCCATTGGTCGATGCTCTGGGACAGGTCATCATCCTGAAGCAGTTCACACGGGTCAGTGGGCCGATCATCCGTGAGGGTATCCAGCAGGGTTTTATCCGAGTCCGGCCCCAGGGAAACGTCTACCGAGGAAACCCGCTCGTTAAGCCCAAGCATGCGCTTGACCTCACCCACCGGTTTTTCCAGCAGGTTGGCGATTTCCTCAGGTGAAGGTTCATGATCGAGTTTCTGGGTCAACTCACGGGCGGCCCGCAGGTAGACGTTCAGTTCCTTGACCACATGAATCGGCAACCGGATCGTCCGGGTCTGGTTCATGATCGCCCGTTCGATGGTCTGGCGGATCCACCAGGTGGCGTAGGTCGAGAAACGGAAGCCGCGCTCAGGGTCGAATTTCTCGACGGCGCGAATCAGGCCCAGGTTGCCCTCTTCGATCAGGTCCAGCAGCGAAAGCCCTCGATTGACGTAGCGTCGGGCGATTTTCACCACCAGGCGCAGGTTGCTTTCAATCATGCGTTTTCGACCGGCCGGGTCACCACTTTGCGACAGCCGCGCAAAATGAACTTCTTCCTCGGGGGAGAGCAGTGGCGAGAAACCGATTTCGTTGAGGTACAGCTGAGTGGCGTCCAGCGCCCGGGTGTAATCGATGTACTTATGTTGTTTAAGTGAAGCGGAGTGTTTGGATTTGGCACGAACGGAAGGTGGAGTCGCCCCTTCATCATTCGACATCGAATCCATAGCGATGCCGGTCTCCATAAGGAGAACCTCATCGTCGATGTCAAACTCCGGCACTTCTTTACTGAGAGCCATTGTTATAGTCCTTTGGTGAGTTCGACCTCAAGCTCGAGCGACGCCTTTATCCTTGGCAACGCTGGAGCCTGTTCCCTCTACGTGACGGAACAGGCTGACAATCAAATCAACGACGTGGCAGGAATTGCAGCGGATCGACTGGTTTACCTTGCCGGCGAATCTCAAAATGCAGTTTCACCCGGTCTGTTCCCGTTGATCCCATTTCGGCAATTGTCTGTCCGACCTTGACCTGCTGCCCCTCCCGAACCAACAGCCTGCGGTTGTGACCGTAGGCACTGACGTAGGTATCGCTGTGTTTGATGATGACGAGTTCGCCGTAGCCCCTCAAACCACTCCCGGCGTACACAACCGTGCCATCAGACGCAGCTAAAACAGGCTGTCCCAAATCCCCGGCGATATCAATTCCTTTATTCAAACTACCGTTTGAAGAGAATTTTCCAATGAGAACGCCATTAGAAGGCCATCCCCAGCCTGTCGGGGCGGGGCCCGCGGGAGGCATCGGAGCAGGGGTCGGTTTGCTCGCGACGGACGGTACTACAGCCGTTCCAGCCCCCGCTGGCCGGCGGATGACCGTGGTTTTGCTCGACGACGAAGGCGTCGAACCCGACTGCGTCACCACCGCGGTAGGCGTTGAACCGCTACGGCCATCGAAACGAATCGTCTGACCGGGGTGAATCGTATAAGGCGCAGGAATGTTGTTCCGTGCCGCGAGGGCCTTGTAGTCCCAGCCGTAGCGAAAAGCGATGGAGAACAGCGTATCGCCGCGACGGACTACATATTGGCCGGTCGTTACCGTAGGACGTTGAGGTGTTGCGCTGTTGCGATCGACAACCCGGACATTGCTCGACGGCGTACTGGAACAACCGACCAGCAAAGTGCTCAAGACAAGGCCAGTCACCAGGCGCTGAAAGCTCGTGATACCCATACGCTGCGCAATGACTGTGAGACTCACCCGCCGCTCCCTTTGTGGTGGCTGAAAAATTGGAGGCTGCCTGTCCAGGCAGCGTTCATACAAATATAGCTGGCGACGACTGCGCCTCTATTAATGAAGCGCAACTCACCACCGCACACGTTTGCTCGACGCCATTGGGCTCTGTTCAGCGAATCGATCCCGCTGTAAGACACAGGCGTGGCCACGGAATTCAGCGTCTGTATATAAATGCTCAGGCCAACGGCCCATTGAGTAACGGCACAAACCGAACCGCCCCCAGGACGTGTCGCGAAAAACCGTGTTCCTCGCGCACGATCAGCATCAGTTGCTGAACCTCGCCGGCACCCACCGGGATGACCAGCCGTCCACCGGGGGCGAGCTGATCCAACAGGGCTTGAGGCACGTCGGTGGCCACGGCGGTGACGATGATGCCGTTGTAGGGCGCCAAGGCCGGCCAACCTTCCCAGCCATCGCCCCAACGAAACACCACGTTGCGCAGGTTCAGCTCCACTAGGCGTTCCTTGGCGCGATCCTGCAGGACCTTGATCCGCTCCACGGAAAACACCCGCTCGACCAGTTGCGACAACACCGCCGTCTGGTAACCCGAACCGGTGCCGATCTCCATCACCTTGTCCAGCGGTCCCGCCTCCAGCAGCAACTCGCTCATGCGGGCCACCATGTACGGCTGGGAAATGGTCTGGTTGTGGCCAATCGGCAACGCCGTGTCTTCATAGGCGCGATGGGCCAGGGCTTCATCGACGAACAGATGCCGCGGCGTGCGGCGGATCACCTCCAACACTTGGGCGTTGGACAAGCCTTCTTCGTAGAGACGCTGGATCAGTCGTTCACGGGTGCGCTGGGAGGTCATGCCGATTCCACGGCGCAGCATATCGTCTTGCTCACGAGCCATCAGCGCAGCCCCTCCAGCCAGCCATCGAGACTTCGGAAGGCATCGTTGAAGGTACGATCGAGTTGCAACGGCGTGATCGAGACATAACCTTGCATCACCGCATGGAAATCAGTACCCGGCCCGCCATCCTCGGCATCACCGGCGGCGGCGATCCAGTAACCGGCCTTGCCGCGCGGGTCGACGACGTGCATCGGTTTGGCGGCGCGGGCACGATGGCCCAGGCGCGTGAGTTGGATGCCACGGATGTGATCGAGCGGCAGGTTGGGGATGTTCACGTTCAGTACCGTGCGTGGCGGCAAGTCCAACTCGCCATGGGCTTCGACCAGTTTACGGGCGAAGTAGGCCGCGGTCGGCAAGTTATCGACCTGCCGGGAAACGAACGAAAAGGCGAACGACGGCTTTTCCAGGAAGCGACCTTCCAGGGCAGCGGCAACCGTGCCGGAATACAACACGTCATCCCCCAGGTTGGCCCCCAGGTTGATCCCCGAGGCCACCATGTCCGGCTCACGCTCCAGCAAGCCATTGAGGCCCAGGTGCACGCAATCGGTTGGGGTGCCGTTGAGGCTGATGAAGCCGTTGTCCAGATAGCAGGGATGCAAAGGACGGTCGAGCGTCAGCGAGCTGCTGGCGCCGCTTTTGTCCTGGTCCGGGGCGATGACCACGCACTCGGCAAAATCCGCCAGCGCAGCATAAAGCGCGGCAAGACCGGGTGCTGTCACCCCGTCGTCGTTAGAAATCAGAATACGCATGGGCTGTCCGTCTGCCCCACCGGCACCAGATCGACGAGTTCGCGCACCAAGACAGTGGCGAAACATCCGGCCGGCAGGACGAATTCCAGTTGCAGAATGTCAGGCGAGGGATAATGCCACGACAGCCCGCCAATGGGCAGTCGCAGGATGCGACGTTCGTGACTCATTCCCGCGTTTATCAACCAGTCGCGCAAATCCGCTTCGCCTTCGGCGATAGCCTGCTCCAACTCGAAGACCACGCCAGCGGCGGGCGAAGGTCCTTCGCCCCACTGCGGCCCGGTCGGGTGCAGGTCGAGAATCGCCAGGCGCGGATCGCTGCACTCAGCCTCCCCGGCGGGGAAAAAACTGCGGCTGTCGGTAAAGGCGAGCAGGTCGCCTACCTGGGCACGCTGCCAGGTCCCGTCGGCGACCCGCGCCGCCAGCACCCGGTTGAACAGGAAACTGCGGGCGGTGGATAACAGCCGCGAGCGTACATTGCGCTGTTCCGGCAACGCCTTGCGCGCGGCCCAGGCACGGGCATCGACGACATTGCCGCCGTCATGGCCGAAGCGCTGGGCGCCAAAATAATTGGGGATGCCCTGGCGGACAATCTGTTGCAGCCGCGCGTCGATCGCCGCCACGTCGCCCTTGAATTGAGTCAGGCGCAAGGTAAAGCCATTGGCCGAGTGCGCACCGCGTTGCAGCTTGCGCCGATGGCGTGCGGTCTTGAGGATTTTCAGCGTGTCGTTCTCTGCCGCCGACAAGTCGGGATCGGCCTTGCCTGGCAATTGCACACTGAACCATTGGCGGGTCAGGGCCTGACGGTCCTTGAGCCCGGCATAGCTGACGGTGCGCAACGGCACGCCGGCGGCCTTGGCGATTCGACGGGCGGCCTCTTCGGTATTCAAGCCGCGTTTTTCAACCCAGATCCACAAGTGTTCGCCATCGCCGGTCAACGGGATATCGAGCACTTCATCGACCTGGAAATCTTCAGCGCTGGCCTTGAGTACCGCACTGCCCAACGACTCGCCGTAGGCCCGCGGCCCCAACAATTCCAGTTCGGTCATGGGCGCAGCAACAAGGCAACGGAGTGGACGGCAATGCCTTCTTCGCGACCGACGAAACCCAGCTTCTCGGTGGTGGTGGCTTTCACGTTCACTTGGTCCAACTCAACTTGAAGATCCTCGGCGATCAACTGGCGCATCGCCTCGATGTGCGGGGCCATTTTTGGGGACTGGGCCACGATGGTGTTATCGACATTGCCGACTTTCCAGCCCTTGGCGTGGATCAGCGCGACCACATGGCGCAACAGCACACGGCTGTCGGCACCCTTGAATTGCGGGTCGGTGTCGGGGAAGTGCTTGCCGATGTCACCCAGGGCTGCGGCACCGAGCAGTGCATCGCTCAAGGCGTGCAGCAGGACATCACCGTCAGAATGCGCGAGCAGCCCGAAGCCGTGTGCGATCCGCACGCCGCCCAGAGTAATGAAGTCGCCTTCAGCGAAACGGTGAACATCGTAGCCGTGGCCAATACGCATAAAAAAACGCCCCGATTTTTGTCAGGGCGTGATTCTACCTGCATTAGGCGTTTAGAGCGCGCGCATGATGCTGCAAGTGGTCGTCAATGAAGCTGGCGATGAAGAAGTAGCTGTGGTCGTAGCCTGGTTGCAGGCGCAGCTCCAACGGATGATCGGCGGATTTGGCCGCCTGTTGCAACGCTTCGGGCTTGAGTTGGTTGGCCAGGAAATCATCGCGATCGCCCTGGTCCACCAGCAATGGCAGCTTCTCCTGCGCCTCGGCAATCAATGCACAGGCATCCCATTCCCGCCATTTCGAGCGGTCCTCTCCCAGATAACGGGAGAAAGCCTTCTGGCCCCATGGGCAATCCATCGGGTTGTTGATCGGCGAAAAGGCCGACACCGAACGGTAACGCCCCGGGTTGCGCAAGGCGCAGACCAGCGCGCCGTGGCCGCCCATGGAGTGACCGCTGATGCCGCGTTTGTCCGAAGCCGGGAAATGCGCTTCGACCAGCGCCGGCAATTCCTGCACCACGTAGTCATGCATCCGATAGTGCCGCGCCCACGGATCCTGCGTGGCGTTCAGATAAAAACCAGCCCCCAGGCCGAAGTCCCAGGCATTGTCCGGGTCGCCGGGCACGTCAGCGCCGCGGGGGCTGGTGTCCGGCGCGACAATGATCAGGCCCAGCTCGGCGGCCATGCGCTGGGCGCCAGCCTTTTGCATGAAGTTCTCGTCGGTGCAGGTCAGCCCGGACAGCCAATACAGCACCGGCAACTTGCCGCCCTGCTCCGCTTGCGGCGGCAGGTACACGGCAAACACCATGTCACAACCGAGCACGTCGGAACGGTGCCGGTAACGCTTGTGCCAGCCGCCGAAGCTTTTCTGGCAAGAGATGTTTTCGAGGTTCATTGGCATTTCAGCTGCAAGCGACAAGCTTCAAGCTGCAAGTGGGCGGTGAACCAACTTGCAGCTTATGGCTTGAAGCTTGCGGCTGCTCCTTAAAAATGAATGACGGTACGGATGCTCTTGCCTTCATGCATCAGGTCGAACGCCTTGTTGATATCTTCCAGGCCCATGGTGTGGGTGATGAAGGTATCCAGCGGGATCTCGCCCTTCCCGGCCATTTCCACGTAGCTTGGCAACTCGCTGCGACCACGCACGCCGCCAAAGGCCGAACCGCGCCAGACGCGCCCGGTTACCAACTGGAATGGACGGGTGGCGATTTCCTGGCCGGCCCCGGCCACGCCGATGATCACCGACTCGCCCCAACCTTTGTGGCAGCATTCCAGGGCGGCACGCATCAACTGGACATTGCCGATGCACTCGAAGGAAAAGTCCACGCCGCCGTCCGTCATGTCGACGATGACTTCCTGGATCGGACGGTCGAAGTCTTTCGGGTTGACGCAATCGGTGGCCCCCAGTTGCTTGGCGATTTCGAACTTGGCCGGGTTGATGTCAATGGCGATGATGCGCGCGGCCTTGGCCTTCACGGCGCCGATCACGGCCGACAGGCCGATGCCGCCCAGGCCGAAGATCGCCACGGTGTCACCCGGCTTGACTTTGGCAGTGTTGAGCACCGCGCCGATGCCGGTGGTGACGCCACAACCCAGCAGGCAGACTTTTTCCAGCGGCGCTTCTTTTGGAATCTTGGCGACGGAGATTTCTGGCAGCACGGTGTATTCAGAAAAGGTCGAGGTGCCCATGTAGTGGAAAATCGTCTCGCCCTTGTAGGAAAAGCGCGAGGTGCCGTCCGGCATCAGGCCTTTGCCCTGGGTGGCGCGAATCGCCTGGCAGAGGTTGGTCTTGCCCGACTTGCAGAACTTGCACTGGCCGCACTCCGGCGTGTACAGCGGGATCACATGGTCACCCACCGCCACCGAGGTCACGCCTTCGCCGATGGCTTCGACAATGGCGCCGCCTTCATGACCCAGGATCGACGGGAAGATCCCTTCCGGGTCAGCGCCCGACAAGGTGTAGGCGTCGGTGTGGCAAACACCGGAAGCCACCACGCGCAACAGCACTTCGCCCGCCTTGGGCATGGCCACGTCGACTTCAACGATTTCCAGGGGTTTCTTGGCCTCGAAGGCAACGGCAGCGCGCGACTTGATCATCCGGATTCTCCAGCAAATAAAAACAAGACCGGGAGTGTAATCCTCCACCGGACAATGAATAATCCAGCCAAAAGCAAAACATTATTGCTGTATAGGGATAATCCTGCATGTCTGATAACCGCTGGGAAGGCATCGACGAGTTTGTCGCCGTGGCCGAATGCAGCCAATTCACTGCCGCCGCCGAACGCCTCGGGGTGTCGTCTTCCCATATCAGTCGACAAATCGTACGGCTTGAAGAGCGTCTACAGACGCGCTTGCTCTACCGCAGTACCCGCCGCGTGACACTGACCGAAGCCGGACAAACCTTTTTGCAGCACTGCCAGCGCCTGCAGGACGGACGCGAGGAAGCACTGCGAGCCGTCGGCGACCTGACCAGTGAGCCCAAGGGCATGCTGCGCATGACCTGTGCCGTGGCCTATGGCGAGCGGTTTATCGTGCCGCTGGTGACGCGATTCATGGGGCTTTATCCGCAGCTGCGGGTCGACATCGAGCTGAGTAATCGCCCGCTGGATCTGGTGCATGAGGGCCTGGACCTGGCGATTCGCCTTGGCCGCTTGCAGGACTCGCGCCTGGTCGCCACGCGCCTGGCACCAAGGCGCATGTATTTGTGCGCCTCACCCTCTTACCTGGAACGCTACGGCCGCCCCCATAGCGTGTCGGAGCTGAGCCGCCACAATTGCCTGATCGGCAGCTCCGACATCTGGCAACTGGAGCAGAACGGGCGGGAGTTTTCCCAGCGAGTACAGGGGAACTGGCGCTGCAACAGTGGGCAAGCGGTGCTCGACGCGGCGCTGCAAGGGGTGGGCTTGTGCCAATTGCCGGACTATTACGTGCTGGAACATTTGCACAGCGGTGCGTTGATCTCGCTGCTGGAGGCGCATCAACCGCCGAATACGGCGGTGTGGGCTCTGTATCCGCAGCAGCGGCACCTATCGCCGAAGGTGCGCAAGTTGGTGGATTATTTGAAGGGGGGGTTGGCTGAGCAGCCTGAATATCGGGGTTAGGCCAGTTTCTGCCCGGAGTTTATCCGGTGCCTGCATGATCGCCTTCGCGAGCAAGCCCGCTCCCACATTGACCCTGTGTCTGGCCACACTCTTATGATCAACATAGACCTATTGTGGGAGCGGGCTTGCTCGCGAAGGGCGCGACGCGGTGTTCGAACATAGATAGGAATTTACTAGCGACGATTCGCCCACCGCTGACGCAACCACTCCAGGTCTTCCGGCCGGGTGACCTTGATGTTGTCCGAGCGCCCTTCAATCAACCGAGGCGCCTGCCCCGCCCATTCCATGGCAGAGGCTTCGTCGGTAATCACCGCATCCGCCACCAGGCTGTCAGCCAGGGCCCGATGCAAGGCACCGAGGCGGAACATCTGCGGCGTGTAGGCTTGCCAGATCACGCTGCGATCAACGGTTTCCAGCACACGGCCATGCTTGTCGACGCGCTTGAGGGTGTCGCGCGCCGGGACGGCCAGCAGGCCGCCCACCGGGTCGTTCGCCAACTCGCTAAGCAATGTGTCCAAGTCGTCTCGGGACAGGTTGGGCCGGGCGGCGTCGTGCACCAGCACCCAATCGAAATCATCGGCGCCCTGCTCGTGAAGATGCAACAAGGCATTGAGTACCGAGTCCGAACGTTGCTCGCCACCGTCGACGCGCTGGATGCGTGTGTCGTTGGCACAGGCCAGGGTCGGCCAGTAAGGATCGTCGTGGGCAAGGCTGACCACCACACCCTTGACGGTGGGGTGATCGAGGAAACAGCCGAGGCTGTGTTCAAGAATTGTGCGTCCGCCCAACTGCAGGTATTGCTTGGGACGGTCGGCGGCCATCCGGGCACCAATGCCCGCGGCGGGAATCACGGCCCAGAAGGCCGGTAGACGAATGCTCATTGGGCCAACTGGTAGAGGGTTTCGCCCTCCTTGACCATGCCCAATTCATGGCGAGCCCGCTCTTCAACGGTCTCCATGCCTTTTTTCAACTCGGTCACTTCGGCGTCCATCACCCGATTACGTTCCAGCAACGCCTCGTTCTCAGCGTGTTGATCGGCAATTTGCTGAGTCAGGTCGGCCACTTGCGCCAGGCTGCCATTACCCACCCACAGGCGGTACTGCAGGCCGGCCAGCAACAGGAGCAAGACAAGAAACAACCAATTGGGACTGCGCATCGAATATCAGGTATCCAGTGAAAAAAGACCGCCATGCCAAACTTTGAAGCGTCTGATAGCACGAAGCCTGGAGAACCCAGGCTTGTGCTTGATAAGGCATCAGGTTAGAGGCAAAACCGCCGTCATGGCGACCTTTACGACCTAACCCGCTGTCTTTTTACCATTTACCGCTTAACCGCGAAACTCGGCGCGACCGTTGTACTTGGCCTTGCCATTCAACTGCTCTTCGATACGCAGCAGTTGGTTGTACTTGGAAACGCGGTCGGAGCGGCACAGCGAACCGGTCTTGATCTGGCCTGCCGCGGTGCCCACGGCCAGGTCGGCAATGGTCGAATCTTCGGTTTCACCGGAGCGGTGGGAGATCACGGCGGTGTAGCCGGCAGCCTTGGCCATCTGGATGGCTTCCAGGGTTTCGGTCAGGGTGCCGATCTGGTTGAACTTGATCAGGATCGAGTTGGCGATCTTCTTGTCGATGCCTTCTTTCAGGATCTTGGTGTTGGTCACGAACAGGTCGTCACCCACCAGCTGGGTTTTCTCGCCGATCTTGTCGGTGAGGATTTTCCAGCCGGCCCAGTCGGACTCGTCCAGGCCGTCTTCGATGGAGATGATCGGGTAGCGTTCGGTCAGGCCCTTGAGGTAGTCGGCGAAACCTTCGGCGGTGAACACCTGGCCTTCGCCGGACAGGTTGTACTTGCCGTCTTCGTAGAACTCACTGGCGGCGCAGTCCAGGGCCAGGGTGACGTCGGTGCCCAGCTTGTAGCCAGCGTTGGCCACGGCTTCGGAGATCACTTTCAGCGCGTCTTCGTTGGACGCCAGATTCGGTGCGAAACCGCCTTCGTCGCCAACGGCGGTGCTCAGGCCACGGGCTTTCAGCACGGCCTTGAGGTGATGGAAAATCTCGGTGCCCATGCGCAGGCCTTCGGAGAAGGTCTTGGCGCCAACCGGCTGCACCATGAATTCCTGGATGTCGACGTTGTTATCGGCATGCTCGCCGCCGTTGATGATGTTCATCATCGGCACCGGCATCGAATAGACACCTGGGGTACCGTTGAGGTTGGCGATGTGGGCGTACAGCGGCAGGTCCTGGTCCTGGGCGGCGGCCTTGGCGGCGGCCAGGGACACGGCGAGGATTGCGTTGGCACCCAGGGTGGCTTTGTTCTCGGTACCGTCGAGCTTGATCATCGCGTGATCGAGGGCTTTCTGGTCGGCAGGATCCTTGCCCAGCAAGAGTTCGCGGATCGGACCGTTGATGTTGGCAACGGCTTTGAGCACGCCCTTGCCCAGGTAACGGCTCTTGTCGCCATCACGCAGCTCCAGCGCTTCGCGCGAGCCAGTGGAAGCACCGGACGGCGCGCATGCGCTGCCGATGATGCCGTTGTCGAGAAGCACGTCCGCTTCAACAGTGGGGTTGCCACGGGAGTCGAGAACTTCACGACCTTTGATGTCGACGATTTTTGCCATTGTTGTAAACACTCCAAAGTTGACTAGACGTTGCAGAAAACGTGCTCGCTCTCAGTTGCGATTCAGCCAAAAGAGACCGAATGGGAGCAAGCTCCCTCGCCACAGCAAGCCATGCTCCCACAAGAGCAGTGCGGCCAGCGGGCCAGAGCGATAATCGAGCGGTACTTTACCGGAGAAAACCGCGTTACGCGGTTTCTATCGTCGGAAAACCCTTGACCAGCTCATCCAGCGACTTGAGCTGAGACAGGAAAGGTTCCAGCTTGTTCAAGCGCAAGGCACAAGGGCCGTCGCACTTTGCGTTGTCAGGGTCAGGGTGGGCTTCAAGGAACAGGCCAGCCAGGGACTGGCTGATACCGGCCTTGGCCAGGTCGGTGACCTGGGCACGACGACCACCCGCGGAATCGGAGCGACCGCCAGGCATTTGCAGCGCGTGGGTCACGTCGAAGAACACCGGGTACTCGAACTGCTTCATGATGCCGAAGCCGAGCATGTCCACCACCAGGTTGTTGTAGCCGAAGCTCGAACCCCGCTCGCAGAGGATCAACTGGTCGTTGCCAGCCTCTTCGCACTTGCTCAGGATGTGTTTCATTTCCTGGGGCGCGAGGAACTGGGCCTTCTTGATGTTGATCACCGCGCCAGTCTTGGCCATCGCGACCACCAGGTCGGTCTGGCGCGACAGGAAGGCCGGCAACTGGATGATGTCGCAGACCTCGGCGACGACCGCGGCCTGGGCAGGCTCGTGGACGTCGGTGATGATCGGCACGCCGAAGGCTTGCTTGATGTCCTGGAAGATTCGCATGCCTTCTTCCAGGCCCGGGCCACGGTAGGACGTCACGGACGAGCGGTTGGCCTTGTCGAAACTGGCCTTGAACACATAAGGGATCCCCAGTTTCTGGGTGACCTTCACGTACTCCTCGCAGACCTGCATCGCCATGTCGCGGCTTTCCAGTACGTTCATGCCGCCGAACAGCACCATGGGCTTGTCGTTGGCAATCTCGATATCGCCGACGCGGATGATTTTCTGGGCCATCGTCTTATGCCTTTTTCTGGTGTTGAGCCAAAGCGGCCTTCACGAAACCGCTGAACAACGGATGACCGTCCCGTGGCGTCGAGGTGAACTCGGGGTGGAACTGGCAGGCGACGAACCATGGATGGTCCGGGGACTCCACCACTTCCACCAGCGCGCCGTCACCGGAGCGACCGGAAATCTTCAGGCCGGCCTCGATCAGTTGTGGCAGCAGGTTGTTGTTCACTTCGTAGCGATGACGGTGACGCTCGACGATCACATCCTTGGCGTAGCAATCGTGCACCTTGGAGCCGGCTTCGAGCAGGCATTCCTGGGCACCGAGACGCATGGTGCCGCCCAGGTCCGAACTTTCGGTACGCACTTCCACGGCGCCGGTGGCATCTTCCCACTCGGTGATCAGGCCGACGACCGGGTGGCCGCTGGCGCGATCGAATTCGGTGGAGTTGGCGTCTTTCCAGCCCAGCACGTTACGGGCGAACTCGATGACCGCCACTTGCATGCCCAGGCAGATCCCCAGGTACGGCACCTTGTTTTCACGAGCGTATTGCACGGCGGTGATCTTGCCTTCCACGCCCCGCAGGCCGAAGCCGCCCGGCACGAGGATCGCATCGGCGCCTTCGAGCAGGCCGGTGCCCTGGTTCTCGATGTCTTCGGAATCGATGTAGCGCAGGTTGACCTTGGTGCGGTTGCTGATACCGGCGTGACTCATCGCTTCGATCAGCGACTTGTAGGCGTCCAGCAGCTCCATGTACTTGCCGACCATGGCGATGGTGACTTCGTGTTCCGGATTGAGCTTGGCATCGACCACGGCGTCCCATTCGGACAGGTCGGCGCCGGCGCATTGCAGGCCGAAACGCTCGACGACGAAATCGTCCAGGCCTTGGGAATGCAGGATGCCCGGGATCTTGTAGATGGTGTCGGCGTCTTCCAGGCCGATGACCGCGCGCTCTTCGACGTTGGTGAACTGGGCGATCTTGCGGCGCGAAGAAATGTCGATCGGGTGATCGGAGCGGCAGATCAGCACGTCCGGCTGCAGGCCGATGGAACGCAGCTCCTTGACGGAATGCTGGGTAGGCTTGGTCTTGGTTTCGCCGGCGGTGGCGATGTACGGCACCAGTGTCAGGTGCATCAGCATCGCGCGCTTGGCGCCGATTTCGAAACGCAACTGGCGGATGGCTTCGAGGAACGGCTGGGACTCGATATCGCCCACGGTACCGCCGATTTCCACCATCGCCACGTCGGCGTCGCCGGCACCCTTGATGATGCGGCGCTTGATTTCGTCGGTGATGTGCGGGATGACCTGGATGGTCGCGCCCAGGTAGTCACCACGACGCTCCTTGCGCAGGACGTGCTCATAGACACGGCCGGTGGTGAAGTTGTTGTTCTGGGTCATGGTCGTGCGGATGAACCGCTCGTAGTGGCCCAGGTCCAGGTCGGTCTCGGCGCCGTCGTGGGTGACGAACACTTCACCGTGCTGGAACGGGCTCATGGTGCCCGGGTCGACGTTGATGTACGGGTCCAGCTTGAGCATGGTGACCTTAAGTCCCCGCGCCTCCAGGATGGCCGCCAATGAAGCCGAGGCAATGCCTTTCCCCAATGAAGAAACAACACCGCCCGTGACGAATATGTAGCGCGTCATGAAAAACCCTAGAAGTCTGCGTTAAAGCGGTCCGAGCCGCCGGGGAAAGCGAAGGAAGGCCGAAGCCCCCGATCACCTGCATTAATCACAGTGCACCTTTCAAAAAAACCGCCGCGTTGGGACAGACCGGAAGTGAAATCACCGGTACGTTGCTCGCTACACATTTTTTGGAATCGCCCAGCAAAGACTGCTTGGTAATCGGCAACTCCTGCAATTCAGGCGAATCCACAGAAGTTGTATCAAGAAGGGAGCGTAGTCTACCGGAAAGCCCCTTTCAGCTCAAACCCAGATCTTGGTTTCCTGGCGTCCAGATCAATTGCCAACTGCCATCAGCCTGTGCATCGAGGCCGGCCAGGTTGGCCACCGCCAGCAATTGCTCGCCCTGATAGAGCAGCGGCAATCGGTCGCGAACGAACGCCGGCACGCCCTTTTCGTTGAGCAAACGCTTGAGATCACGATGACCACGGCCAGGTAGCACCATCACTTCGCCGCCTTGACGATAGCGCACGCTAAGCGGTCCCGCAGGCGGCTTGCCGTTGAGCACCAGCTGACCATTGCCCGGCAAGCGCAGCGCAACCGCCGGATCCGCCCAATCGACGGCGCCTGGCGGCGAAGACAGCCAGTGGTCGGATAACCACCAGACCCGCCCGCCGGCCCGGTGCAATTCGCCACCGGCCAGGCGCCAGACTGGCCGGGCATCGTCCGCGGCATCGCGCAACGAATCCCAGCTCGCCCAGTGATCGCTGTCGGGCAGCAGGGTCAGCGGCGCCAGCCAGTGGCTCAAGGCATTGCGCTGACGGGCCGGCGACAACGCCCGCAAAGGCGCCAGCGCCAGGGATCGCAGCCCAAGCCAGTCGAACGCACACGGGGTGGCGGACTGGGCCAGGTCGATCCGCGCCAAGTCGTCCAGCAAGCCTTGGGCTTCGCCCATGTGCGCTGCGCCGCGAGCCAGGGTTGGCGAGGCTTGCGGCCAGTGCTCGGCCAGCATCGGAAAAACCCGCTGGCGCAGGTAATTGCGCGCGTACCGGTGATCGTCGTTGGACGGGTCGTCGATCCAGCTCAAGCCTTGCTGTGCCGCATAGGCTTCCAGCTCCAAGCGGGACACATCGAGCAACGGCCGCAGCAGATGCCCCTGGCCCAATGGCCGCTGCCGTGGCATCGCCGCCAGCCCCCTCACCCCCGCCCCCCGCAGCAGGCGAAACAACAGGGTCTCTGCCTGATCATCAAGATGTTGGGCGGTGAGCAGCACTTCATGACTGCCGATCGCCGCGACGAAGGCGGCGTAACGCGCCTCGCGGGCAGCGCGCTCGACACTGGCGCCGGGACGCACGTGTACATTCACCACGTCCAACGGCACGCCCAGGGCCGCACAGACCGAACGGCAATGCTCCGGCCAAGCATCGGCCACAGCTTGAAGGCCGTGATGCACATGGATGGCGCTCAGCGCGGGCAAGGCGTGGTGTTGCGAAAGGGTCGCGAGCAGGTGCAACAGGACGGTGGAGTCGAGACCACCGGAGAAGGCGATGCGCCAGGTGGCGGCGTTGCGCCAGGGAATGAGCTGGGCCAGCAGGCGGCTTGGCAGATCGTTGCTTGCGTTCATCGGTCTCAGCCTTGGCACAAATCAAATGTGGGAGCGGGCTTGCTCGCGAAGGCGGTAAATCAGTCAACACATGGGCTGAATGTTAAACCGCTTTCGCGAGCAAGCCCGCTCCCACATCGGCTCCCCACAACTGCTGGAGGCTTGGTCAGATCAGAGACCGTAGCTCATCAACCGCTCATAGCGACGGGTCAGCAGCGCGTCGTTGTCGAACTTCTTGAGCATCGACAGCTGCGAACTCAGCTCCGCACGAATCAGCGCTGCGGCTGCGGCTGGGTCGCGATGGGCGCCACCCACTGGCTCGTTGATCACTTTATCAACGATGCCCAGCCCCTTGAGACGCTCGGCGGTAATGCCCATGGCTTCGGCGGCATCCGGCGCCTTTTCGGCGGTTTTCCACAGGATCGAGGCGCAGCCTTCCGGCGAGATCACCGCGTAAGTGGAGTATTGCAGCATGTTCAGCTGGTCGCAGACACCGATGGCCAACGCACCGCCGGAACCGCCCTCGCCAATCACGGTGGCGATGATCGGGGTTTTCAGCCGCGCCATGACGCGCAGGTTCCAGGCAATCGCTTCGCTCTGGTTGCGCTCTTCGGCATCGATGCCTGGGTAGGCACCCGGGGTGTCGATGAAGGTCAGGATCGGCATCTTGAAGCGCTCGGCCATTTCCATCAGGCGGCACGCCTTGCGGTAGCCTTCCGGACGCGGCATGCCAAAGTTGCGGCGTACCTTCTCACGCACTTCGCGACCTTTCTGATGACCGATGACCATCACCGGCTGGTCGTCCAGGCGGGCAACGCCGCCGACGATCGCGGCGTCGTCGGAGAAGTGACGGTCGCCGTGCAGCTCATCGAACTCGGTGAAGATGTGGTCGATGTAGTCCAGGGTATAGGGACGACGAGGGTGCCGCGCCAGGCGGGCAATCTGCCAACTGGTCAGCTTGCCAAAGATGTCTTCGGTCAGCGTGCGGCTTTTGTCCTGCAGACGAGAGATTTCATCGCCGATATTCAGCGAATTGTCATTACCGACCAAGCGCAACTCTTCGATCTTGGCTTGCAGGTCGGCGATCGGCTGTTCGAAATCTAGAAAATTCGGGTTCATAGGCGTCCGTCTAGGGTCGACGTCCAAGAGAGCTTGGGCCGGCCGGTTGTCTATTCGCGCCTACCTTAAGGGAGAGGCGCGTTCAGGTCGAGATTAAAAATTCGGGTCGAGATCAGGGGCTTTCCGGTTTCAACGGTGGCCCCTGGCCGTCAACGGTATTGGAGGAAGACGTTGTCTTTGCCGAACTGGTCACGCAAGGCTTGAATCAACGCATCCGCCGGATCGATCCGCCAGCCTTCGCCGAACTGCAGCACGGCCTTGGCATCGGGGCGTACGTACTCCATGGTGATCGGGCAAGCACCGCGATGGCGCTTGAACAACTCGCCCAACCAGCGTAGCTGATCGCCCTTCAGATCCTGGGTCTGCAACTTCAGGCGCAGGCTCTCGGCCAGGTTGGTGCGGGCATCTTCCATGCTCATCACGCGCTTGACCCGCAGCCGCAGGCCACCGGAGAAGTCATCGTTACTGACCTCGCCTTCCACCACCACCATCGCGTCGGTCTGCAACAACGACTGCGCCGAATGGAACGCATCGGCGAACAGTGACGCCTCGATACGCCCGGAGCGGTCGTCGAGGGTGATGAAGCCCATCTTGTCGCCCTTTTTGTTCTTCATTACCCGCAGGGCGATGATCATGCCGGCGACGGTCTGGGTGTCGCGCGCCGGCTTGAGGTCAATGATGCGCTGGCGGGCGAAACGGCGGATCTCGCCTTCGTATTCGTCGATCGGGTGACCGGTCAGGTACAGGCCCAGGGTGTCTTTTTCACCCTTGAGACGTTCCTTGAGGGTCAGCTCCTTGGCCTTGCGATGGTTGCCGTAGACATCGGCGTCCTCCTCGACGAACAGCCCGCCAAACAGGTCGGCGTGGCCGCTGTCGTGGGTGCGGGCGGTCTGTTCGGCGGCCTTGATCGCCTCTTCCATCGCCGCCAGCAAGACCGCGCGGTTGCGGTCGATGTTGGCCTGGTAGGCCTTTGGCTCGTCGTGAAAATAAGGTCCCAACCGGTCCAGGGCGCCACTGCGGATCAAACCGTCGAGGGTGCGTTTGTTGATGCGTTTGAGGTCGACCCGCGCGCAGAAGTCGAACAGGTCCTTGAACGGCCCATCCTGGCGCGCTTCGGTGATGGCTTCCACCGGCCCCTCGCCCACGCCCTTGATCGCGCCGAGGCCATAGATGATCCGGCCCTCGTCGTTCACCGTGAACTTGAACTCCGAAGCGTTCACGTCCGGCGCGTCGAGGCGCAGCTTCATGGTTCGCACTTCTTCGATCAAGGTCACGACCTTGTCCGTGTTGTGCATATCCGCCGACAGTACCGCCGCCATGAACGGCGCCGGGTAATGCGCTTTCAGCCACGCGGTCTGGTACGACACCAGGCCATAGGCGGCGGAGTGGGATTTGTTGAAGCCGTAGCCGGCGAATTTTTCCACCAGGTCGAAAATGTTACCGGCCAGGTCAGGGTCGATGCCGTTGGTCGCGCAACCTTCAATGAAACCGCCGCGCTGCTTGGCCATTTCCTCGGGCTTTTTCTTACCCATGGCCCGGCGCAGCATGTCCGCGCCGCCGAGGGTGTAACCGGCCATGACCTGGGCAATCTGCATCACCTGTTCCTGATACAGGATGATGCCGTAGGTCGGTGCCAGCACCGGTTTCAAGCCTTCGTACTGATAATCCGAGTGCGGGTAGGCCAGCTCGGCGCGACCGTGCTTACGGTTGATGAAGTCATCCACCATGCCCGATTGCAGAGGCCCCGGACGGAACAGGGCCACCAGTGCAATAAGGTCTTCCAGGCAGTCGGGCTTGAGCTTTTTGATCAGCTCCTTCATGCCCCGGGATTCAAGCTGGAACACCGCCGTGGTTTCGGCTTTTTGCAACAGGCTGTAGGTCGGCTTGTCATCCAGTGGGATGAAGGCAATGTCCAGCGGTTCTTCGCCGACCTTGGCCCGGTCGCGGTTGATGGTCTTCAGCGCCCAGTCAATGATCGTCAGGGTCCGCAGGCCGAGGAAGTCGAACTTCACCAGGCCTGCCGCCTCGACGTCGTCCTTGTCGAACTGGGTCACCAGGCCGTCGCCTTCTTCGTCGCAATAGATCGGCGAGAAGTCCGTCAGCTTGGTTGGCGCGATCACCACGCCACCGGCATGCTTGCCGACGTTACGCACCACGCCTTCGAGCTTGCGGGCCATCTCCCAGATTTCCGCGGCCTCTTCGTCGACCTTGATGAAGTCCCGCAGGATTTCTTCCTGCTCGTAGGCTTTCTCCAGGGTCATGCCGACTTCGAACGGAATCATCTTCGACAGACGATCCGCCAAACCGTAGGACTTGCCCTGCACCCGCGCCACGTCACGCACCACCGCCTTGGCGGCCATGGAACCGAAGGTGATGATCTGGCTCACCGCGTTGCGGCCGTACTTCTCGGCCACGTAGTCGATCACCCGGTCGCGACCGTCCATGCAGAAGTCGACGTCGAAGTCGGGCATGGAGACCCGTTCCGGGTTGAGGAAACGTTCGAACAGCAGGTCATATTCCAGCGGGTCGAGGTCGGTGATCTTCTGCACGTAGGCCACCAGGGACCCGGCACCCGATCCACGGCCAGGACCCACCGGCACGCCGTTGTTCTTGGCCCACTGGATGAAGTCCATCACGATCAGGAAGTAACCGGGAAAGCCCATCTGGATGATGATATCCAGTTCGAAATTCAACCGATCGACATAGACCTGGCGCTTGGCTTCGTAGTCTTCGGTGGTGTCCTTGGGCAACAGGACGCTAAGGCGCTCTTCGAGACCGTCGAAGGACACCTTGCGAAAATACTCATCGATGGTCATGCCATCGGGAATCGGGAAGTTGGGCAGGAAGTGCTTGCCCAGCTTCACGTCGATGTTGCAGCGCTTGGCGATCTCGACGGTGTTTTCCAGCGCCTCGGGCAGGTCGCTGAACAACTCGGCCATTTCCTCGGCGCTCTTGAGGTATTGCTGATTGCTGTAGTTCTTTGACCGACGCGGGTCGTCGAGGGCGCGGCCCTCACCGATGCAAACCCGCGTTTCGTGGGCTTCGAAATCTTCCTGCTTGATGAACCGCACATCGTTGGTCGCCACCAGCGGCGCGCCGATCTTGTCGGCCAAGGCCACGGCGGCGTGCAGGTGTTCTTCGTCATTGGGACGGTTGGTGCGCTGCACTTCGATGTAGAAGCGATCCGGAAACACCGCCATCCAGTCTCGGGCCAGGGTCTCGGCTTCCTCGGGGTTGCCGCTGAGCAGGGCCAGGCCGATTTCACCTTCCTTGGCCGCGGACAGCATGATCAGCCCTTCGCTGGCCTCGGCCACCCACTCGCGCTCGATGATGATCGAGCCGTTGCGCTGGCCGTCGATAAAGCCGCGGGAGATCAACTCGGTGAGGTTGCGATAACCGAGGGCGTTCATCACCAACAGGCTGATCCGGCTCAGCGGCGCGTCCGGGTCCTTGTTCGACAGCCACAGGTCGGCGCCACAGATCGGCTTGATCCCGGCGCCCATGGCAGCCTTGTAGAACTTGACCAGCGAACACATGTTGTTCTGGTCGGTGACCGCCACGGCAGGCATGTTCATGCCCACCAGGGTCTTGACCAGGGGCTTGATCCGCACCAGACCGTCGACCAGGGAGTATTCAGTGTGCAGGCGTAGATGAACGAATGAAGCCGGCATAGTGATCCTGCGTTAAGTCATGAAAACAACAAGGCCCGGATTGTACCGGGCCTTGGGTAAAACATCAGCCAGCAACCGCGCTGTCCACTCGAACCCGTGGCGAGGGAGCTTGCTCCCGCTTGGGTGCGAAGCGCCCATAAGAAGGGGGGGCTGCTGCGCAGCCCAGCGGGAGCAAGCTCCCTCGCCACGATCAGGTGAACCCCTCGCTTTCGATCAACCCATCACGGGCCTCATAAGCCAGCCGCACCGGGGCAAACGATCGCCGATGAATCGGCGTTGGCCCAAGGCGCGCCAGGGCTTCGAGATGAACGGGGGTCGGGTAACCCTTGTGGCCACCGATGCCATACCCCGGGTAAATCAATTCGAAGGCGGCCATTTCCCGGTCGCGACTGACCTTCGCAAGGATCGAGGCCGCCGCAATGGCCGGCACCTTGGCGTCGCCCTGGATCACCGCTTCGGCGCGCATCGACAGTTTCGGGCAGCGATTGCCATCGATCATCGCCAGCTTCGGCGTGATATGCAGCCCTTGCACGGCACGCTGCATGGCGAGCATGGTGGCGTGCAGGATATTGAGTTCATCGATTTCTTCGACTTCGGCCCGAGCGATGCACCAGCTCAGGGCCTTCTCGCAGATTTCGTCGTAGAGTTTTTCGCGACCGGCTTCCGTGAGTTTCTTCGAATCATTCAGGCCGAGGATTGGCCGCTTAGGGTCGAGAATCACCGCCGCCGTCACCACCGCGCCACACAAAGGGCCGCGCCCCACTTCATCGACACCGGCCACCAGCTCTTCCACTTCGGCGACCAGGTTGAAGTCCAGGCCCATCTGTAGCTTTACGTTGCTCATGGTTTTGCGCCAATCAGGGTCAGTACCGCGTCAGCCGCCTGGTTGGAGGCATCGCGACGCAGGGTACGATGGATTTCGTCAAAGCCCCGGGTCTGTTCCTCGCCGCCATCGATCAAGGGCAACAGCGTGGTGGCCAGCGCCTCGGCAGTCGCATCGTCTTGCAGCAGTTCCGGCACCAACAGACGCTGGGCCAGCAGGTTCGGCAAGGAGACGTAGGGGCTCTTGACCATGCGCTTGAGAATCCAGAACGTCAGCGGCGCCAGGCGATAGGCGACCACCATCGGGCGTTTGAACAGCAACGCCTCAAGGGTAGCCGTGCCGGAGGCAATCAACACGGCGTCACAGGCCGCCAGTGCGTCATGGGAGCGACCGTCGAGCAACGTTACCGGCAAATCGCGACCGTCCAACAAGGCTTCCAGTTGGACGCGACGCTGGGCACTGGCACACGGCAGGACAAACCGCACACCGGGGCGCAGCGCCAGAAGACGTTCGGCGGCGTCGAAGAACAAGCCACCCAGGCGACTCACTTCGCCACCGCGGCTGCCGGGCATCAAGGCCACCAGCGGCCCGTTGGGCAGACCCAACGCTTGGCGAGCGGCCTCGCGGTCGGCTTCCAGGGGAATGGTATCGGCCAGGGTGTGCCCGACAAACCGCACCGGCACGCCCTTTTCTTCGTAAAAGCGGGCCTCGAACGGCAGCAGCGTCAGCATCAGGTCGCAGCCTTCGCGGATCTTCAGCACGCGCTTCTGCCGCCAGGCCCAGACTGACGGGCTGACGTAGTGCACGGTCTTGATCCCGGCCTGACGCAACTTGAGCTCGATATTGAGGGTAAAATCCGGCGCATCGATGCCGATGAACACATCCGGTTTTTCGTCAATCAGGGTCTGGATCAGCTTCTTGCGTCGAGCCAGCAGCTCACGCAGGCGACCGAGCACTTCCACCAGGCCCATCACCGACAGGCGCTCCATCGGAAAATAGGAGGTCAGGCCCTCGGCCTGCATCAAAGGCCCGCCGACGCCGATGAATTCCACCGCAGGGTGCTGCGCCTTGAGCGCTCGCATCAGACCCGCGCCCAGAATGTCACCGGAAGCCTCTCCCGCCACCAGTGCAACGCGCACGTTAGCCATGGTCAGCGAGTGATGCCGCGGGTCGAAGACTGGATGGAATCGCGGAAAATCGCGACTTCCGGGTGCTGTGCCGACGCCTCGGCCAGTTCGGCGAGCGCCTGCTCGACGGTCAGGCCCTGGCGGTACACCACTTTGTAGGCACGGCGCAGCGCGGTAATCGCCTCTTCGCTGAAACCCCGACGGCGCATGCCTTCGAAGTTCATGCTGCGGGCTTCGGCCGGGTTGCCGAACACCGTGACATAGGCCGGGACATCCTTGCCGATGGCGGTGCCCATGCCAGAAAAGCTGTGGGCGCCGATATGGCAATACTGGTGCACCAAGGTGAACCCGGACAGGATCGCCCAATCGTCCACGTGCACATGGCCGGCCAACGCGGTGTTGTTGACCAGGATGCAATGGTTGCCAATCACGCTGTCATGGCCGATGTGTGCGTAAGCCATGATCAGGTTGTGGTCGCCCAGGGTCGTTTCGGAACGGTCCTGGACAGTGCCACGGTGAATCGTCACGCCTTCGCGGATCACGTTGTGATCGCCAATGACCAGGCGGGTTTCTTCACCTTTGTACTTGAGATCGGGCGTGTCCTCGCCTACCGAGGAAAACTGGTAGATGCGATTGTGACGACCAATCCGGGTCGGTCCCTTGAGAATTACGTGGGGACCGATCACCGTACCCTCGCCGATTTCCACACCTGCGCCGACAATCGACCACGGGCCGACCTCGACATCGGCGGCCAGGACGGCCGTCGGATCGATGATTGCGCGAGGGTCAATCAAACTCATAGTTTGCGTTCCGCACAGATGATTTCAGCGGAGCAGACTGGCTTGCCGTCGACCGAAGCCTGGCATTCGAACTTCCAGATCTGGCGCTTGCAACTGATGAACTTGGCTTCGAGGATCAATTGATCGCCCGGCGTGACCGGCTGGCGGAAGCGCAGCTTGTCGGAGCCGACGAAGTAATAGAGCGTGCCGTCGGCAGGCTTTACGTCGAGCATTTTGAAACCAAGGATCCCGGCAGCCTGGGCCATCGCCTCGATGATCAATACGCCCGGCATGATTGGATGCGCGGGGAAGTGACCATTGAAGAACGGCTCGTTGATGCTGACATTCTTATAGGCGCGAATGCGCTTGCCTTCAACGTCCAGGTCCACCACCCGATCCACCAGCAGGAACGGGTAACGGTGAGGCAGGTATTCGCGAATCTCGTTGATGTCCATCATTTCGGGGGGAAGCCTATGTAAAGATTGGGAGCGCACGAGTGACGCGCACTCCGCTAGCAAATCAAGATGCCCTAACGGCTGTGCACACTTGATATGGAAATGGTATCAGCCATCTGATGAAGCATTACCGCCAGGGGTCACGTCCCCTACACGCTTTTCCACCTGCTTGAGGCGCCGCGCGATGTCGTCGAGCTGGCGGATACGCGCCGCGCTCTTGCGCCATTCGGCTGCCGGCTGCATGGCTGTGCCGGAAGAATAGGCACCTGGCTCGGTAATCGAGTGGGTCACCATGGTCATCCCGGTCAGGAACACGTTGTCACAGATATCGATATGGCCCACCAGGCCTACGCCACCGGCGAGCATGCAGTGCTTGCCGATCTTGGTGCTGCCGGAGATGCCCACGCAGGCGGCCATGGCGGTGTGGTCACCGACCTGGACGTTGTGGGCGATCTGGATCTGGTTGTCGAGCTTGACGCCATTGCCGATGACCGTGTCGGCCAAGGCACCGCGGTCGATCGCAGTGTTGACGCCGATCTCCACGTCATCGCCAATGGTGACACCGCCGATCTGGGCGATCTTCTGCCAGATGCCCTTCTCGTTGGCAAAACCGAACCCTTCCCCGCCCAGCACGGCACCGGACTGGATCACCACCCGCTTGCCGATGCGCACGTCGTGATACAGGGTAACCCGTGGCGCCAGCCAGCCGCCTTCGCCGATCTCGCTGCGCGCACCAATGACACAATGGGCGCCCAGCGTGACACCAGCGCCGATTCGGGCCGCGCTTTCGATGACCACGAACGGGCCGACGCTGGCCGTGGGGTCAACCACGGCATCTGCGGCGATCACAGCGCTGGGATGAATACCGGCGGCCGATGTCGGCTTGGGATCGAACAGATGGGAAATGCGGGCATACGCCAGGTACGGATCGGGCACGATCAAGGCATCGCCGGCAAAACCATCGGCATCGGCAGCCTTGAGCAACAACGCAGCCGCCCGGCAGTCAGCCAGATACTTGCGGTACTGGGGATTTGCCAGAAAGCTCAACTGAGCTGGGCCAGCCTCTTGCAAAGTGGCTAGCCCAGTAATTGCCTTCTCCGGGTCGCCACGCAGGGTGGCGCCGAGGAACTCGGCCAACTGGCCGAGCTTGATAGTCGCTGTCATGGATTACTTCAGCTGATTCATGCGCTCGATCACTTGGCGCGTGATGTCGTATTGAGGCTTGACATCGATCACTGCGCCACGCTCGAACACCAGGTCAAAACCACCTTTCTTGATGACTTCTTCCACAGCGCTGTCGAGTTTCGGCTTGAGTTGCTTGAGCATTTCGCGGTCGGCAACAGCTTTCGCTTCGTTCAGCTCCTTGGACTGGAACTGGAAGTCACGGGCCTTTTGCTTGAATTCCAGCTCCAGACGCTCGCGCTCACCCTGGGCCATCTTGTCGCCACCGGCGACCAGACGGTCCTGGATACCCTTGGCGCTGCTTTCCAGGCCCTTGAGCTTGGTCAGTTGCGGGCCGAATTTTTTCTCGGCATCCACGGCGTATTTCTTCGCCGCGTCGGATTCCAGCAGGGCCATCTGATAATTCAGCACGGCAATCTTCATGTCGGCAAAAGCCGGACCGGCAACCAGTACGGTCGCCAGGAGAACCAATTGAGTCAACTTACGCACGATGCACTCCTACAAAATCCATTGTCGTTATCTTGGGCCGGACGCTTAGAACGTCTGGCCGAGGGAGAATTGGAACACTTGGGTTTCAGCGTCATCCGGTTTCTTGATCGGCATCGCCAACGCGAAGCTCAAAGGACCCAGTGCGGTGACCCAGGTCACGCCCACACCGACGGAGCTGGCCAGGTTGCTGAGGCTGATGTCGTTGCACTCTGCGTTGGATGACGTGCCATTGTTGTTGGTAGGTTTATCGCAACTGGAGTCGAATACGTTACCCACGTCCCAGAATACCGAGGTACGCAGGGAGCGCTGATCCTTGACGAACGGCATGGGGAACAGCAATTCAACCCCGCCCTGAATCAGGACGTTACCACCGAATGGCAGCGGATCCTGATCCGGGTCCCGGATGGTCCCCTGGTTGCCAGTCTCAGCTGCACCGCGACTCGGCGTACTGCGTGGGCCTAAGGTACTGTCCTTGAAGCCACGTACCGAGTTGAAACCACCGGCGTAGTAGTTCTCGTAGAACGGCAGGCCATCGGTCGAACCGTAACCATCGCCATAACCAAGCTCGGTGTGCAAGCGCATGGTGTAGTTGTCAGACAGCGGCTGGAACAATTGGCCGCGGTAATCGAGCTTGAAGAACGACAAGTCGCTGCCAGGCGTGGTGGTTTCCAATACCAGGCTCTGGGAACGGCCACGGGTTGCCAACACACCCTTGTTCAAGGTCGACTCGGACCAACCAACAGAGGCTTTGAAGTTCAGGTATTTGTCGCCTTCCTTATCGACGAAATCGAAAATCTCGTCAACGGTATAGCGGCCGGTGCTGATCTCGTCCTGCTGGGCGGTGAGGCCGAATGTAAGACGCGAAGTCTCGCTGATTGGATAACCTACGTTGACGCCGGCACCCAAGCTGTCTACTGCATAGCTGGAGACATCGGAATCGAGTTCGTCATAGTCGGTGGTGCGGTAGAAGGCGTTGTAGCCCAGGCTCACGCCGTCAGCGGTCCAGTAGGGGTCCACGAAACCGAAGTTGTAGCGGGTCTGGTATTCGCTGCGGGTCAAGCCGATGCTGACCTTGTTACCGGTGCCCAGGAAGTTGTTCTGGGTGATCGAGCCACCGAGGATCAGGCCGGCGCTCTGGGCGAAACCGACGCTGGCGGTGATCGAGCCGGAAGCCTGCTCTTCGACGCTGTAGTTCACATCGACCTGGTCATCGACGCCCGGCACGGCCGGCGTCTCGACGTTGACTTCCTTGAAGAAGCCCAGGCGCTCCAGGCGGGTCTTGGACTGGTCGATCAGGTAGGTCGACGCCCAGCCACCTTCCATCTGGCGCATTTCACGGCGCAGCACTTCGTCCTCGGACTTGGTGTTGCCACGGAAGTTGATGCGGTTGACGTAGGCACGCTTGCCAGGGTCCACGGCGAAGGTGATGTCGACGGTATGGTCTTCATCGTGCGGCTGCGGCACGCCGCTGACGTTGGCGAAGGTGTAGCCCTCGTTACCCAGGCGGCGGGTGATCAGCTCGGACGTGGTGGTCATCAGCTTGCGCGAGAATACCTGGCCCTTCTGCACCAGCAGCAGCGACTTGACCTGGTCCTCGGGAACCTTCAGGTCACCGCTGAGCTTGACGTCACGAACGGTGTACTTCTCGCCTTCGTTGACGTTGACGGTGATGTAGACGTGCTTCTTGTCCGGGGTGATGGACACCTGGGTGGAAGCGATGTCCATGTTGATGTAGCCACGGTCCAGGTAGTAGGAACGCAGGCGCTCCAGGTCACCGGAGAGTTTTTCACGGGCGTACTTGTCATCGTTCTTGAAGAACGACAGCCAGTTGGTGGTCTTGAGTTCGAACAGGTCGATCAGGTCTTCATCCGGGAAAACCGTGTTGCCCACCACGTTGATGTGCTGGATGGCCGCCACGGTGCCTTCGTTGATGTTGACCTTCAGGCCGACGCGGTTGCGCGGCTGCGGCACCACTTCGGTGTCGACGGTGGCCGAGTAGCGGCCCTGGGCGACGTACTGGCGTTGCAGCTCGTTACGCACGCCTTCGAGGGTGGCGCGCTGGAAGATCTCGCCTTCGGCCAGGCCGGACTGCTTGAGGCCCTTCATCAGGTCTTCAGTGGAGATCGCCTTGTTGCCTTCGATCTCGATACTGGCGACCGACGGGCGCTCGACTACCGTGATGACCAGGACATTGCCGTCACGGCCTAGCTGGATATCTTGAAAGAAGCCGGTCTTGAACAGCGCACGCGTGGATTCCACCAGGCGCCGATCATCCGCCTGCTCGCCGACGTTCAACGGCAAGGCACCAAAGACGCTACCCGCGGAAACCCGCTGGAGGCCGTTGACGCGAATATCAGAGATAGTGAAGGACTCGGCGTGAACTTCGGCGATCATCAATACGGTGAGAACCGCAGTTAGCAGCAGACGTTTCATGAAGTCCTTTCTTATTCCAACTGGCAATAAACAAACTGCCGCAAAATGCGGCAGATTCGCAATTCAGCGAAGCGTTACAGACGACCCAGATCGTTGACGAGGGCAAGCAACATGACCCCGACCACCAAGCTGATACCGATCTGTATCCCCCAACCTTGCACCCGATCCGACAAGGGACGACCACGCGCCCACTCGATCAGATAAAACAGCAGATGCCCCCCATCCAGTACCGGGATGGGCAGCAAATTCAGAACCCCCAGGCTAATGCTCAGATAAGCAAGGAAATTCAGGAAATCAGCGACGCCCGACTGGGCAGAAGCGCCCGCCACTTTAGCAATGGTTATCGGTCCACTCAAGTTTTTTACCGAGAGCTCGCCGAACAACATTTTCTTGAGCGAGTCCAGCGTCAGGATGCTCATGGTCCAAGTACGACGCGCACCCTCGCCAATCGCCGCCACAGGGCCGAAACTGACTTCGCGGATCATTTCCGGTGGCCAATCGACCGCCTTGACGCCCGCCCCCAGGTAACCGGTCGGCGCCTTGCTTTCGCCACGGGCGGCCAGGGTCACCGGGACGTCGATTGGAGCACCGTCGCGCTCGATGCGCAGCATAATCTTGGTATCAGGACGTACACGAACCGAGTCGACCACCTGCTGCCAGTCGCTGACCGGCTGGCCATCGAGGGCCAGCAACCGATCGCCGGTCTTCAGGCCGGCAGCCTGGGCCGGGCCTTTCGGGTCGAGTTCGGCGAGAACCGGCGGCAACGCCGGACGCCAAGGCTTGATCCCCAGGGACCGGATCGGATCCGGCTCGTCGGCGCCCTTGAGCCAGTTGTCCAGGATCAGTTCGCGCGGCGAATCCACCGTGGAACCCTGCTCGCGCACCATTAACTGCAACGAACCGCTCTCACCCAGGCGACGTACCAGCTGCAGGTTGACCGCCGCCCAGCCCGATGTCGGCTCGCCGTCGATCGCGACGATTTCCTGCCCGGCACCCAGCCCGGCACGAGCGGCTACGCTGCCAGCCTCTACGCCACCGATGACCGGACGCACCTGCTCGCTACCCAGCATCGCAAGGCCCCAGAAAAACACCAAGGCCAGCAGGAAGTTGGCAATCGGTCCCGCCGCGACGATGGCGATACGCTGGCGGACGCTCTTGCGATTGAAGGATTGGTCGAGCTGATCGGCCGGGACTTCGCCTTCACGCTCGTCGAGCATCTTGACGTAGCCGCCCAGCGGGATAGCCGCCACGACGAACTCGGTGCCTTGCTTGTCGTGCCAACGCAGCAATGGCATGCCAAAGCCCACGGAAAAACGCAGGACCTTGACGCCACAGCGACGCGCGACCCAGAAATGACCGAATTCGTGAAAGGTGACCAACACCCCCAGCGCAACCAGGGTGCCGACAATCATATAGAGCGCGCTCATCTGTTTTCTCCGCAATCCTGTCCAGGGCAACCCTGGCTAACGTATCGCAGCTTCAACGCCCGTGGCGCTGCAGCCATTGGCCCGCCAACTCACGAGCCCTGGCATCCGCCGTGAATACCGTATCGAGGTCCTCGACCGAAACCACGGCTTCGAGGTTCAAGACTTCCTCGATGATACTCGCGATCTCGAGATAACGGACACGTCCATCGAGAAACGCGGCAACGGCCACCTCATTGGCAGCGTTAAGCATGGCCGGTGCACTGTTGCCCGCCTCGGCCGCCTGGCGCGCCAGGCGCAGGCAGGGGAAACGCTGCTCATCGGGCGCCTGGAAATCCAGGCGCGCGATGGCGAACAAATCCAGCGGCGCAACGCCCGAGTCGATGCGCTCCGGCCAGGCCAGGGCGTTGGCGATCGGCGTGCGCATGTCCGGATTGCCCAACTGGGCCAGCACCGAACCGTCGACGTAGTCCACCAGGGAGTGAATCACGCTCTGGGGGTGAATCACCACCTCGACCTGCGTCGGCTTGGCATCGAACAGCCAGCAGGCCTCGATCAGCTCCAGCCCCTTGTTCATCATGCTGGCCGAATCCACCGAGATCTTGCGCCCCATGGACCAGTTCGGGTGCGCACAGGCCTGCTCGGGAGAAACATGCACCAATTCTTCCAGCGGCGTCTGCCGGAACGGACCACCGGAGGCCGTCAGCAAAATCCGCCGAACCCCTACCGCACCGAGACCACGGGAAAAATCCTGCGGCATGCATTGAAAAATCGCATTGTGTTCGCTGTCGATGGGCAACAACACCGAGCCGCTTTTGCGTACAGCCTGCATGAACAGCGCGCCGGACATCACCAACGCTTCTTTATTGGCCAGCAGGATCTTCTTGCCGGCTTCCACCGCCGCCAGCGTCGGACGCAAGCCCGCCGCACCGACGATCGCCGCCATCACGGCGTCGACTTCGGGGTCGGAAGCCACTTGGCAGAGGCCCTCCTCCCCTACCAACACGCGGGTTTGCAAGCCGGCTGCGCGCAGATCGTCCTGCAACGCCCGCGCCACGCCAGCCTCAGGCACCACGGCAAACCGCGGGGCGTGGCGAATGCACAACGCCAGCAATTCACTCAAGCGCGTGAAGCCACTGAGGGCAAACACCTGGTAGCGCTCCGGATGCCGACCGATGACGTCAAGCGTACTCAGGCCAATCGAACCGGTCGCGCCAAGAACAGTGATCTGCTGGGGGCGACTCACGATGCCGCCATCCACAACAGCACCGCAAAGATCGGGATCGCCGCCGTCAGGCTGTCGATGCGATCCAGCACGCCACCGTGACCGGGCAACAGGTTACTGCTGTCCTTGATCCCGGATTGACGCTTGAACATGCTTTCGGTCAGGTCGCCGACCACCGACACAAAGACGATCAGGGCCGCGCCAATAAGGCCCATGAACAGTTGCGCGACCGTCCAGTCCCGTACGAAGCCGACCACCGTGGTGATCACCAGGCTCAGGACCAGGCCACCATAGACCCCTTCCCAGCTCTTGCCGGGACTGACTTTCGGCGCCAGCTTGCGCTTGCCGAAGGCCTTGCCGGAGAAGTAGGCCCCGACATCGGCGCCCCAGACCAACACCATCACGGCCATGATCTGCCAGTTGCCCAGCGGACCTTGCTTGATCCAGATCAGCCCCTGCCAGGCCGGCAGCAGGATCAACAGGCCGATGACCAGCTTGGTCGCCGCGTTGGCCCAGTGATGCGTGGTCCGTGGGTAGGTCAGGACCAGGAAGGTCGCCGTCGCCCACCACAGCACCGCAGCCCCCAGCACCCAAGGCGCGAGGCCGGGCACCACGTACATGATGAACAGCATGGCCGCCACGGCCGCTGCGTAGGCCACCCGCGCCGACTGTGCAGGAAAACCCGCCAGCCGCGCCCACTCCCATGCGCCCAGGGTCACGACCAGCCCGATGAACAGCGCAAAACCGGCACCTTCGAGCAGGAAGAAACCACCCAGGGCGATGGGCAACAGGATCAAGGCAGTGATGATTCGTTGTTTAAGCATTAAATCCGGGCTCCAGCTTCGATCTGCTCGCTCGTTTTACCGAAACGACGCTGACGGGAAGCGAAATCGGCCAATGCGGTGCGCATGGCTTCGTGTTTGAAGTCCGGCCAGAACAGGTCGGAGAAGTACAGCTCGGCATAAGCCAATTGCCAGAGCAGGAAGTTGCTGATGCGATGATCGCCACCGGTACGGATGCACAGGTCCGGCAACGGCAGGTCACCGGTCGCCAGGCAAGTCTGTAGCAGCTCAGGGGTGATGTCTTCTGGACGCAAGTGCCCGGCCTGGACTTCCCGCGCCAGCCGCTGCGCAGCCTGGGCAATGTCCCATTGGCCACCATAGTTGGCGGCGATTTGCAGGACGAACCGATTGGCACCCGCCGTCGCGGCTTCGGCTTCACGCATCGCAGCCTGCAATTCAGGATGGAAGCGCGAGCGGTCACCGATGATGCGCAAGCTGATCTTGTTATCGCTGAGGCGCTTGGCCTCGCGACGCAGGGCCTTGAGGAACAGGTCCATCAAGGCGCTGACTTCATCGGCCGGGCGCTGCCAGTTCTCGCTGGAGAAGGCGAACAGGGTCAGCACCTCGACCCCTGCCTCGGCGCACACCTCGATGACCGCACGCACAGCGTCGACCCCCGCCTTGTGCCCGGCGACGCCAGGCATAAAGCGTTTCTTGGCCCAGCGGTTGTTGCCGTCCATGATGATCGCCACGTGGCGCGGCACCGCGAACGGCACGGCCTGCTTGGTCTTTTCCATGAAAACGAGACCCTTATACGGCCATCAGGTCTTTTTCTTTCTCGTCCGTGGCCTTGGTGATCTGGGCCTCGGATTCTTTGGTCAGCTTATCGATATCAGCGATGGCACGACGCTCTTCGTCTTCACTGATTTCCTTGTCCTTGACCAACTTCTTCAGCTCACCCAACGCGTCACGACGGATATTGCGCACAGCAACACGCGCATCTTCCGCTGCGCTACGGGCTTGCTTGGTGAAGCCTTTGCGCGTTTCCTCGGTGAGGGCCGGCATCGGGATCAGCAGCAGCTCCCCCAGGTTAGTTGGGTTGAGGTTCAGGCCGGCGCTCTGGATCGCCTTGTCTACGGCAGCGAGCATGTTGCGCTCGAAAGCCACGACCTGCAGGGTGCGCGAGTCTTTCACGGTGACGTTGGCAACGCTGCTCAGCGGTGTGTCAGTGCCGTAGTAAGGCACCATGACGCTGCCGAGGATGCTGGGGTGAGCCTTGCCGGTACGAATCTGGCCGAATGCGTGGTTCAGGGAGTCCAGGGATTTCTGCATGCGCTCTTGAGCGTCTTTTTTGATTTCATTGATCATTGTTGAGCTTCCTCGATCAGTGTTCCTTCGGCGCCGCCATGGACGATATTCAGCAGGGCGCCCGGCTTGTTCATGTTAAAGACGCGCAACGGCATCTTGTGGTCGCGGCACAGGCAGATAGCCGTCAGGTCCATGACACCCAGCTTGCGATCCAGCACTTCATCGTAGGTCAGATGATCGAACTTCTCGGCATGCGGGTCCTTGAACGGGTCAGCGGTATACACGCCGTCGACCTTGGTTGCCTTGAGCACGACATCGGCATCGATCTCGATCGCTCGCAGGCAGGCGGCCGAATCCGTGGTGAAGAACGGATTACCGGTACCGGCGGCAAAAATCACCACTTCCTTGGAATTGAGGTGGCGCATGGCTTTGCGGCGGTCGTAGTGATCGGTCACGCCAACCATGGAAATGGCCGACATCACGATGGCCGAGATATTGGCACGCTCCAGCGCGTCGCGCATAGCCAGGGCGTTCATCACAGTGGCCAGCATGCCCATGTGGTCGCCCGTGACCCGATCCATGCCGGCCGCGCTCAGCGCTGCGCCGCGGAACAGGTTGCCGCCGCCGATGACCAGGCCGACCTGAACGCCGATCCCGACCAACTGGCCGACTTCCAGGGCCATGCGATCCAGCACTTTCGGATCGATCCCGAACTCTTCCGAGCCCATCAGGGCCTCGCCGCTAAGCTTGAGTAGAATGCGTTTATAGCGAGCCTGATAACCACTGCCCTGCTGAGCCATTGCGAATCTCTCCTGCGGCGTATGTGTTCAAAAAATTCTTTGCCGGCTGTTTTCAGCCTGCGTTCACTCTAGCTTGACGCTGACACAGCGCCATCGGAACACGGCTTTGTAAGCCAGTTCCGACAGGAAACCAATAAAAATCGGCATCCCCATCCAAAAAGAGGCTGCGCGCGTTAAGCGGGCAGCCTCTTCAGGGCGACAGTTATACAAACTGTCTTATTGCTTGCTGGCAGCCAGCTGAGCAGCTACTTCTTCAGCGAAGTTGTCTACTGGCTTCTCGATGCCTTCGCCCACTTTGAAGTAAGTGAAGGAAACGATTTCAGCGCCGCCCTTCTTGGCCAGTTCACCGACCTTGATTTCAGGGTTCTTGACGAACGCCTGCTCAACCAGGCTGGCTTCAGCCAGGAACTTGGTGATACGACCGGCAACCATTTTTTCAACGATTTCGGCAGGTTTGCCTTTGATCTTGTCTTCGTTGAGCTGCATGAACACGGCTTTTTCGCGCTCGATGGCATCAGCGGAAACTTCCGACGGCAGCAGGAACTCAGGGTTGCTGGCAGCGACGTGCATTGCGATGTCCTTGGCCAGCTCGACGTTGCCGCCTTTGAGGGCCACAACAACACCGATCTTGTTGCCGTGCAGGTAAGAACCGACAACATCGCCTTCGACACGAACCAGACGACGGATGTTGACGTTTTCGCCTACTTTGGCAACCAGGGCCTCACGAGCCGATTCCTGAGCGGCGATCAGCGGAGCTGCGTCGGTCAGTTTGTCGGCGAATGCTTTTTCGACGCTGGCGGCAACGAATGCCTTGAAGTCGTCTTGCAGGGCCAGGAAGTCAGTCTGCGAGTTGACTTCGATGATAACGGCAGCTTTACCGTCATCCTTGATACCGATAGCGCCTTCAGCGGCAATGTTGCCAGCTTTCTTGGCAGCCTTGATGGCGCCCGAAGCACGCATGTCATCAATGGCTTTTTCGATGTCGCCGCCAGCCTTGGTCAAGGCTTTCTTGCAATCCATCATGCCTTCGCCGGTACGCTCGCGCAGTTCTTTGACCAACGCTGCAGTAATCTCTGCCATTTCAAAATCCTCTTGGATAGGTTTTCAACCATTCCACCCGATCGAACGGGCGATCAATTCTTCCTGGAAAACCACTGCTTATAGGCCACGGCAGGTTACAAACAAGTCACTGCGCTGGCGGCAAATGGTTTTCGAGGTGGCAAAAAGGGGGCCAAGCCCCCTTTTTGCTTACTGAGTCAACGCCAGGGGCGTCGATTACTCAGCGGCTGCTGCCGGAGCTTCTTCAGCGAAGACTTCGGTGCCGCCGTTAACATTGTTGCGACCACGGATTACAGCGTCAGCCATCGAACCCATGTACAGCTGGATGGCGCGGATGGCGTCATCGTTGCCTGGGATGATGTAGTCAACGCCTTCCGGGCTGCTGTTGGTGTCGACAACGCCGATGACCGGGATACCCAGCTTGTTGGCTTCGGTGATCGCGATGCGCTCGTGGTCAACGTCGATCACGAACAGTGCGTCAGGCAGACCGCCCATGTCCTTGATACCGCCCAGGGAGCGGTCCAGCTTCTCAAGATCGCGAGTGCGCATCAGCGCTTCTTTCTTGGTCAGCTTGGCGAAAGTACCGTCTTCGGACTGGACTTCAAGGTCACGCAGACGCTTGATGGAAGCGCGAATGGTCTTGAAGTTGGTCAGCATGCCGCCCAACCAGCGGTGATCGACGTACGGCGAACCGCAACGTGCTGCTTCTTCAGCAACGATCTTGCCAGCGGAACGCTTGGTGCCGACGAACAGAATCTTGTTTTTGCCCTGGGCCAGGCGCTCTACGAAGGTCAGTGCTTCGTTGAACATCGGCAGGGTTTTTTCAAGGTTGATGATGTGGATCTTGTTACGCGCGCCGAAAATGTACTTGCCCATTTTCGGGTTCCAGTAACGGGTCTGGTGACCGAAGTGCACACCGGCCTTCAGCATATCGCGCATGTTGACTTGGGACATGATAGTTCCTTGATAAGTCGGGTTTGGCCTCCACGTATCCCAATGACCAACCAGCGGCTATATAAACCGAAGGCACCCAGGTCATCGTGTCGACACGTGTGTGGATTTAAGCTTACGGGGTCATCCCCGGAAAGCGGCGCATTTTATACCACAGCAAGGGCGAAAACGGAACACGGATTCTCAAATCCCTGTGGCGAGGGGATTGTGGGAGCAAGGCTTGCCCGCGAAAAGGCGATGCGGTCCTTTAGAAATCGAGTCGCCTGGATCGCGAGCAAGCTTTGCTCCCACTCTCGCGCCCAGGCCACAGAGTTCCGGGCTGGGGAGTTCTTTGCGCTGATCGTCTGTTAGAATCGCCTCTTTCAGGGCCACGCGAGTCATCATCCGCTGCCCATTTCGTTTTGAACAGCGCCGTCGGGCGCAGAGAGAGCCTGTATGACCGTTACCCTCAAGACGCCCGAGGACATCGCCAAAATGCGTGTCGCCGGCAAACTCGCCGCCGAAGTGCTGGAGATGATCGCCGACTACGTCAAGCCGGGCGTGACCACCGAAGAGCTGGACCGTATCTGCCACGACTACATCGTCAACGAGCAGAAAGCCATCCCCGCCCCGCTCAACTACAAAGGCTTCCCGAAGTCGATCTGCACGTCGATCAACCACGTGGTCTGCCACGGCATCCCCAACGAAAAACCGTTGAAGGATGGCGACACCCTGAACATCGACGTCACCGTCATCAAGGACGGCTATCACGGCGACACCAGCCGCATGTTCCATGTCGGCAACGTACCGGAGTGGGCCCAGCGCCTGTCCAAGGTCACCCAGGAATGCATGTACATGGCCATCGAACTGGTGAAACCGGGCTGCCGCCTGGGCGACATCGGCGAAGTGATCCAGAAGCATGCGCAGAAGAACGGTTTCTCGGTGGTGCGCGAGTTCTGCGGCCACGGCATCGGCAAGGTGTTCCACGAAGAACCGCAGATCCTGCACTACGGCCGCGCCGGCACCGGCATGGAGTTGCAGGCGGGCATGACCTTCACCATCGAGCCGATGATCAACCAGGGCCGCGCCGACACCAAGGTGCTGGGCGACGGCTGGACCGCCATCACCAAGGACCGCAAGTTGTCGGCCCAGTGGGAACACACCCTGCTGGTCACCGAGACCGGCTACGAAATCTTCACCCTGCGCAGCGATGACACCATCGCGCGCGTTTCCGCCTGATCCGTACCCAGCCTATAGATCCAACAGATATAGATAGAAAGGAAAGCCATTCAATGCCGCAGGTGGATCCCGAACTCTTCGACCGCGGCCAGTTCCAGGCTGAACTGGCCCTGAAGGCAAGCCCCATCTCGGCATTCAAGAAGGCCATCCGCCAGGCCCACGAAGTGCTCGACCAGCGCTTTCGCAATGGCCGGGACATTCGTCGGCTGATCGAGGACCGCGCCTGGTTCGTCGATAACATCCTGCAAAAGGCCTGGGAGCAGTTCGATTGGAGCGAGGATGCCGACATCGCCCTGGTGGCGGTGGGCGGCTATGGGCGCGGCGAGCTGCACCCCTACTCCGACATCGACCTGCTGATCCTGCTGGACAGCGCCGATCATGAAATTTTCCGCGACTCCATCGAGCGCTTCCTGACGCTGTTGTGGGACATCGGCCTGGAAGTCGGCCAAAGCGTGCGTTCGGTACAGGAATGCGCCGACGAGGCCCGCGCCGACCTGACAGTGATCACCAACCTGATGGAAAGCCGCACCGTTGCCGGCCCCGAGCACCTGCGCCAGCGCATGCTCGATGTCACCAGCACGGCGCACATGTGGCCCAGCAAGGACTTTTTCCTGGCCAAGCACGCCGAGCAGAAAGCCCGTCACCACAAGTACAACGACACCGAATACAACCTGGAACCCAACGTCAAGGGCTCGCCCGGCGGGCTGCGGGACATCCAGACGATCCTGTGGGTCGCCCGCCGCCAGTACGGCACGCTGAACCTGCGCGCCCTGGCCGGGGAAGGTTTCCTGGTGGAAAGCGAAAACGCCTTGCTGGCCTCGTCCCAGGAATTCCTGTGGAAGGTCCGCTACGCCCTGCACATGCTCGCCGGGCGCTCCGAGGACCGCCTGCTGTTCGATCACCAGCGCTCCATCGCCGGACTGCTGGGTTTCGAGGGGCAGGATGCCAAGCAGTCCATCGAAAACTTCATGCAGCAGTACTACCGCGTGGTGATGAGCATCGCCCAGCTCAGCGAACTGATCATCCAGCACTTCGAGGAAGTCATCCTCGCCCCCGAGGACGAAGAACCGCCGCTGCCAATCAACTCACGCTTTCAGTTGCACGACGGCTACATCGAAGCGCGTAACGCCAACGTGTTTCGCCGCACGCCCTTCGCCATGCTCGAGATTTTCGTGCTCATGGCCCAGCAGCCGGAAATCAAGGGTGTACGCGCCGATACCATCCGCCTGCTGCGGGAAAACCGTCATCTGATCGACGAGGATTTCCGTCACGACATCCGCAACACCAGCCTGTTCATCGAGCTGTTCAAATGCAAGATCGGCGTGCACCGCAACCTGCGCCGGATGAACCGCTACGGGATCCTCGGGCGCTACCTGCCGGAGTTCGGCTTCATCGTCGGGCAGATGCAGCACGACCTGTTCCACATTTATACGGTCGATGCCCACACGCTGAACCTGATCAAGCACCTGCGTAAATTGCAGTACACCCAGGTGTCGGAGAAATTCCCACTGGCCAGCAAGCTCATGGGCAAGCTGCCCAAGCCCGAGCTGATCTACATGGCCGGGCTGTACCACGACATCGGCAAGGGCCGCCAGGGCGACCATTCCGAGATCGGCGCGGTGGACGCCGAGGCGTTCTGCCAGCGCCATCAACTGCCTCTGTGGGACAGCCGGCTGATCGTCTGGCTGGTGCAGAACCATTTGGTGATGTCGACCACCGCCCAGCGCAAGGACTTGTCCGATCCGCAGGTCATCCATGACTTCGCCCAGACCGTTGGCGACGAAATCCGCCTGGATTATCTCTATGTGTTGACCGTGGCCGATATCAACGCCACCAATCCAACCCTGTGGAACTCCTGGCGCGCCAGCCTGTTGCGCCAGCTCTACACCGAGACCAAGCGGGCCTTGCGCCGCGGCCTGGAAAACCCGGTGGACCGCGAAGAGCAGATCCGTCGTACCCAAAGCGCAGCCCTGGACATCCTGGTCCGCGGCGGCACCGACCCGGACGATGTCGAGCAGCTCTGGTCGCAATTGGGCGATGATTACTTCCTGCGCCACACCGCCGGCGACGTGGCCTGGCACAGCGACGCGATCCTGCAGCAACCGGCCGATGGCGGGCCGCTGGTGCTGATCAAGGAAACCACCCAGCGTGAGTTCGAGGGCGGTACGCAGATCTTCATCTATGCCCCGGACCAGCACGACTTCTTCGCGGTGACGGTGGCAGCGATGGACCAGCTCAACCTCAACATTCATGACGCCCGAGTCATTACGTCCACCAGCCAATTCACCCTCGACACCTACATCGTGCTCGACACCGACGGCGATTCGATTGGCGACAACCCGGCGCGGGTCAAGCAGATTCGCGACGGCCTCACCGAAGCCCTGCGCAACCCGGCGGACTACCCGACCATCATCCAACGCCGGGTGCCGCGCCAGCTCAAGCATTTCGCCTTCGCGCCGCAAGTGACGATTCATAACGACGCCCAGCGCCAGGTCACGGTGCTGGAACTCAGCGCGCCGGATCGCCCGGGCCTGCTGGCGCGGGTCGGCCATATTTTCCTGGAGTTCGACCTGTCGCTGCAAAACGCCAAGATCGCCACGCTCGGCGAACGGGTGGAAGACGTATTTTTCATTACCGACGCTCAGAACCAGCCGTTGTCCGATCCGCAACTGTGCAGCCGCTTGCAGGAAGCGATCGTGCAGCACTTGAGCGTCAACCAGGAACCTGATGCCCACCTGACACGCATCAGCATCTGAACGAACACATGTCCCCTGTGGGAGCGAGCCTGCTCGCGATGGCGGCGGAACATCCAGCATTGATGCTTCCTGATACACCGCTATCGCGAGCAGGCTCGCTCCCACATTGAAAGAGGCCCTCAATGAACAACGCTCTGAACCAGCTCCAGCCCTACCCGTTCGAAAAACTCCGCGCCCTGCTCGGCAGCGTCACGCCCAACCCGGACAAGCGCCCAATCGCGCTGTCCATCGGCGAGCCCAAGCATCGCTCGCCAAGCTTCGTGGCCGAGGCCCTGGCCAGCAATCTGGAAAAGATGGCCGTGTACCCGACCACCCTCGGCATCCCGGAACTGCGCGAAGCCATCACCGGCTGGTGCGAGCGCCGCTTCAACGTGCCGAACGGCTGGCTGGACCCGGCGCGCCACGTGCTGCCGGTCAACGGCACCCGTGAAGCCCTGTTCGCCTTCACCCAGACCGTGGTCAACCGGGGCGACGATGCCTTGGTGGTCAGCCCGAACCCGTTCTACCAGATCTACGAAGGCGCGGCGTTCCTGGCCGGGGCCAAGCCGCACTATCTGCCGTGCCTGGACGCGAACGGCTTCAACCCGGATTTCGATGCCGTTTCGCCGGACGTCTGGAAACGCTGCCAGATCCTGTTCCTGTGCTCCCCGGGCAACCCGACCGGCGCGCTGATCCCGGTGGACGTGCTGAAGAAACTCATCGCCCTGGCGGATGAATATGACTTCGTCATCGCCTCGGACGAGTGCTACAGCGAATTGTATTTTGACGAACAGACCCCGCCGCCAGGCCTGCTCACCGCTTGCGTCGAACTCGGTCGCAAGGACTTCAAGCGCTGCGTGGTCTTCCACAGCCTCTCCAAGCGCTCCAACCTGCCTGGCCTGCGCTCCGGCTTCGTGGCCGGCGACGCGGACATCCTCAAGGGTTTCCTGCTGTACCGCACTTACCACGGCTGCGCGATGCCGGTTCAAACCCAACTGGCAAGCATTGCCGCGTGGAACGACGAAGTGCACGTACGGGCCAACCGCGCGCTGTACCGGGAGAAGTTCGACGCCGTGTTGGAAATCCTCAGCCCAGTGCTGGACGTGCAACGTCCCGATGGCAGCTTCTATCTGTGGCCGAACGTGGCGGGCGACGACGCAGCCTTCTGCCGTGACCTGTTCGAACAGGAGCACGTGACCGTCGTGCCGGGCTCCTACCTCTCCCGCGACGTGGACGGCGTCAACCCAGGCGCCGGCCGCGTGCGCATGGCCCTGGTCGCGCCATTGGCTGAATGCGTGGAAGCGGCGGAGCGGATCCGCGCGTTCATCCAGCGTCGGGGTTGATGGCTGTATCGCACTGAAGCGGACCGCTGTTGTGGCGAGGGAGCTTGCTCCCGCTGGGCTGCGCAGCGGCCCCAACACGTCCATACCAACCGAGTCACTTAGAATGAACAAGCACATCGGATCTGACTTTGACGACTTTCTCGCCGAGCAAGGTATCGCCGAAGAGGTTTGCGTAACGGCCTTCAATCGCGTCACTTCTTGGCAGATGACCGATGCAAATGATGCTTCAGAAAGTGGTCAAAAAGACCCTGACACAGCGGATGCTCAGTAATCGCACCGCTGTTGACCTAGCAATGAATCAGAACGATGCGGGAATGACGCTGGCTACACTTGCCAGCGCAGCACGTGCGTTGGGTCAGAGGGTGGAAGTACGGTTGGTGCCTGAGCAGGAAGAAGCTCACGCATAAGCGCTGTTGTGGCGAGGGAGCTTGCTCCCGCTGGGCTGCGCAGCGGCCCCTGAAGCAGTCAACTCAATCTGCCTGACATACCGCGCAGCCCGGTTTCAGGGCCGCTTCGCGCTGGAGCGCCAGCCCGGCCCAGAGGGAGCAAGCTCCCTCGCCACAGGGGGCTGGTGTCGCCCCCATATCTGCGAACACCACAAATCCCCTGTGGGAGCGGGCTTGCTCGCGAAAGCGGTGGTTCAGCTTGCACCCATGTTGAATGGGCCTACGTCTTCGCGAGCAAGCTCGCTCCCACAGAGGGTTGATGTTGATCGCGCGTCCTGTGAACAATACCCAACCACTGTGGGAGCAAAGCTTGCTCGCGATGAGGCCAGCACTTATTACATCAAGTCCGAAGCTCTACCCGATCCAGGCACTTGTTCGCCAGCAACATCCCCAACTCAATCATCTGCGCCACCCCCAACGCTACATGCCGTCGCGAGCCGTCCTGATCGAAGGCAAGGTCATTGAGCATCGCATTGGCCGAAGCCAGGGTTTCGCTGAGGTTGGCCAGCAACACTTCGGTGTCGATACCGTCAGCCACCGTGAATAACTGTACTGAAGGCTTGGGTTCTGACTTGCTGTCGTCATCAGGCTTGAGATATTGATCCAGCACACGGTCAGCTGCCTCTTGCAGCTTTTCGGGGGCATAGTCGCCGTAGGGAAAAGTGGAGGCTGATTTTGGTGGGTTTGGAGTTTCTTTGATCATTTGGATGCTCCTTGGGTGTTGGAGCCGCCACAAAGCCTTCTCACGGACTAGAGAGTGGCAGCCGTACGCGGGGTGAGAATCCGGGTCAAACACCCACTAAATACCCGGCCATGTCGAAACATGCCCGCGCACAGCCGCCATAACATGATGTATGGACGAAACGCGCCTGCACTTTATATGGCGGGCGCTTATGCGCATAGTGGGTATTCGGATTCTCACGTCCGGTCGCTGAATTGGTAGCGACACCCAGAGGCTAGAGCCCTCGCTTCCGACGGACAACCTTAAAAACGTGTCGGAAACTTCGGTGCGTCTGACAGACCATAAGCGCTTACTCAGACAAGAAAAGAAATAAAACGCACCTCATCAAAGCAAGCCCTTGATTTTACGGGTTTAACACCTCAACAAAACTCATGCAGCCCTGTTTCAAGAATCAAGCTCGCTTGAATTCGCTGATACCAGTAGCCATGATCGCCCCCGTCACCGGTGAACGCTGGCAGGAGTCTGGGTCCCTCTCCGGGTTGACCCAGCCACGCAGACGGGGCAGAGCAAGCTCAGTTGCGTGTCGATTGAAGCCGCCTTCGGGCGGCTTTGCTTTTTATGAGGTTAAGGATGAGTGCCCGGCAGGACCGCAAGCTGTTGCTTGTGAATGCTTGCAAAAGTCCCACCATGGGACTACATTCTCACCCATGAGAATTATCGCCATCAGTCACCTGAAAGCCTTCTGGGAGAAATACCCAGATTCCGAACAGCAGCTTAAGGCTTGGCTTGACGATGCCAAAAAAGCCACTTGGACCAACCCAAACGACATCAAGGCGCAATACGGTAACGCAAGCATTCTCAAGAGTCGCCGCGTGGTATTCAACATCAAGGGTAACGACTACCGCCTGGTGGTCGCCATTGCCTACCGCTTCGGCGCTGTGTACATCAAGTTTGTCGGCACTCATCGTCGGTACGATGAGATCGACGCAAACACCGTGGAAATGGAGTAATCACCATGAACATTCGTCCAATCCGCACCGATGACGAATACCGGGTAGCTCTCAAAGAGATCTCTCCCCTATTTGAGAATGAGCCTGAACTTGGCACCCCGGAAGGCGATGCTTTTGAAGTCATGGTCACTCTGATCGAGGCCTACGAAACCAAGAACTTCCCGGTTGATCTGCCTGACCCAATTGAAGCCATCAAGTTTCGCATGGAGCAATCCGGACTCACCGCGGCCGATCTGGTTCCCGCTATCGGAAAAACGAACCGCGTATACGAGGTGCTCAACCGTAAACGCTCGTTAACTCTGCCCATGATCTGGAAGCTTCACGATATGTTCGGCATCCCAGCAGAAAGCCTGATAAAGCCAGTAAAAGCTGCCTGATACTAGCCCGGACAGTCCGGGCTTCTTATGTCTTCCAGAAACGACAAAACCCACATCTGCGGGCTTTGTCGTTAGGTTAAGGATCAGAAAACGGATGTGATCTCGATGATCGCAATTGTTGACCTTCTGAATCCCTCTCGGGGTTGACCCAGCCACGCAGACGGGGCAGAGCAAGCTCAACTGCGTGTCGATTGAAGCCGCCTTCGGGCGGCTTTGCTTTTTATGAGGATAGGGATGTACCCGCACTAAGCCAGCCCCAGAGTCTGATCTTGGGGCGCAAAAGACAGGCAAGAAAAAGCCGAACTTTCGCTCGGCTTCAAGAATAGATAGGGCCAGTAGGCCCTCATGGAGCATCAACAACCAAAAGGTTGAGGGGTTAGCCGCTGCCTAACCATCCCATTACTTACCCTTTACGGGCTGACCATGGGCGGTGCTACGCAGGCCTCATCTGGATTTAACGAGCGGGAGGCTCATGCACACTCGTGGCAAACATTAGAGAAGGGTGTACATCTTGTAAAGCCCATCATAAGGCTAGGTCCGCCTTGCAATGCCAACTACACACATCCAGCAACAGCTTGCCGTTGAAGTGCCATATTAACCGCCTAGCATTAGCCTGACCGTTACACCTATGTCGCAGCCTGCCCTGTGGAATGAGCCAGTGGGAGCAAAGCTTGCTCGCGATGAACGATGGCACAGTGTTGCAGTTGAACCGTGTCGCCTGTATCGCGAGCAAGCTTTGCTCCCACAAGCTCGCTCCCACAGGTTTTGTAGCGCATCAACCTGGGCCGCCGCGAAACCGTCCGGTCATGGCATAATCCTTCACCTTTTATTTTCCAGCACCTGCAAAGGGGGCAGTTCCTTGACCGATTCAAGCAAAACGTTGCACCTTTTCGGCATCAAAGCCTGTGACACGATGAAAAAGGCGCGCACCTGGCTCGATGATCACGCTGTGCATTACGATTTTCATGACTACAAGACCGCCGGCATCGACCGTGAGCACCTGACCCAATGGTGCGACGAGCATGGCTGGCAAGTGGTGTTGAACCGTGCCGGTACGACCTTTCGCAAACTCGACGACGAACGCAAAGCCGATCTCGACCAGACGAAAGCCATCGAACTGATGCTCGCCCAACCCTCGATGATCAAGCGCCCGGTGCTCGATCTCGGTGACCGAACCCTGATTGGCTTCAAGCCAGATATTTATGCGGCAGAGATCAAGTAAGCCTGCCCAGTCCATTTTGTAGAGGTAATTTCATGTCCACTACCCTGTTCAGCCTGGCCTTCGGCGTCGGCACCCAAAACCGTGAAGGCGCTTGGCTGGAGGTGTTCTACGCACAGCCGATGCTCAAGCCGTCGGCTGAGATCGTTGCCGCTATCGCGCCGATCCTGGGCTACAGCGAAGGCAACCAGGCCATCACCTTCACCACCGCCCAGGCTTCGCAGTTGGCTGAGGCACTGCGCAACGTCGATGCCGCGCAAGCCAAGCTGCTGACCCGCCTGGCCGAAAGCCACAAGCCACTGGTCGCCACCTTGCTGGCCGAAGATGCCCAACTGAGCTCCACGCCTGAGGCCTACCTCAAGCTGCACCTGTTGTCCCATCGCCTGGTCAAGCCCCACGGCCTGAACCTGGCCGGCATTTTCCCGCTGCTGCCGAACGTGGCCTGGACCAGCCAGGGCGCGATCGACCTGGCCGAACTGGCCGAGCACCAGCTCGAAGCCCGCTTGCGCGGCGAGCTGCTGGAAGTGTTCTCGGTGGATAAATTCCCGAAAATGACCGACTACGTGGTCCCGGCCGGCGTGCGTATCGCCGATGCCGCGCGCCTGCGCCTGGGCGCCTACGTGGGCGAAGGCACCACGGTCATGCACGAAGGTTTCGTCAACTTCAATGCCGGCACCGAAGGCCCGGGCATGATCGAAGGCCGTGTCTCGGCGGGCGTGTTCGTCGGCAAGGGCTCGGACCTGGGCGGCGGTTGCTCGACCATGGGCACCCTGTCGGGCGGCGGCAACATCGTGATCAAGGTGGGCGAAGGCTGCCTGATCGGCGCCAACGCCGGCATCGGTATCCCGCTGGGCGACCGCAACACCGTAGAGTCGGGCCTGTACGTGACCGCCGGCACCAAAGTGAAGCTGCTGGACGAAAACAACCAACTGGTCAAAGTGGTCAAGGCCCGCGACCTGGCCGGCCAGCCCGACTTGTTGTTCCGTCGCAACTCCGAAACCGGTGCAGTGGAATGCAAGACGCATAAGTCGGCCATCGAGCTGAACGAAGCACTGCACGCTCATAACTAAGCTTCACTCCCTCACCTGTGGGGCGAGCTTTTTTTGTGGGAGCTGAGCTTGCTCGCGATGGCAGCGACACGGTTTACCGCGAGACCGTGTCATCGTTCATCGCGAGCAAGCTTGGCTCCCACAAAAAAAAGCCAGCTCCCACAGGGTCCGGCGTAACTCCAGCAGGGCCCGAAAGCATGTTGATCCAATCCCCTTGGCGCGCCGACTTCCCGGCCATCGCCGCCCTGCAACGGCAAGGCCAGACCTACCTGGACAGCGCCGCCACCACGCAAAAACCCCAAGCCCTGCTGGACGCCCTGACGCACTATTACGCTAACGGCGCGGCCAACGTGCACCGTGCGCAACATTTGCCCGGAGCGCTGGCCACCCAGGCATTCGAAGACAGTCGCCTCAAGGTTTCGCAATGGCTCAACGCGACGGACTGCGGACAGATCGTTTTCACCCACGGCGCCACTTCGGCGTTGAACCTGCTCGCCTACGGACTGGAACATCTGTTCAACCCTGACGATGAAATTGTTGTCAGCGCCCTGGAACATCACGCCAACCTGTTGCCTTGGCAGCAACTGGCCGAGCGTCGCGCGTTGAAGCTCGTAGTGCTGCCGCTGGATGCCGATGGAGTGATCGATACCAATGCCGCCGCCGAGCTGATCGGGCCGCGCACGCGCTTGTTGGCCGTGAGCCAGCTATCCAACGTCCTCGGCACGTGGCAGCCATTGCCGGCATTGCTGGCGATGGCCAAGGCGCAAGATGCGCTGACGGTGATCGATGGCGCCCAGGGTGTCGTCCATGGCCGCCACGATGTGGAGGCACTGGGCTGCGACTTCTATGTATTTTCCAGTCACAAGCTGTACGGCCCCGAAGGCCTGGGGGCGTTGTTCGGTCGCACCGAAGCGCTCAGCAAACTGCGTCACTGGCAATTTGGCGGCGAAATGGTCCAGCAAGCCGATTACCACAGCGCCACCTTCCGCCCGGCGCCGCTGGGTTTCGAGGCCGGCACACCGCCCATCGCCAGCGTGATTGGCCTGGGGGCGACACTCGACTACCTGTCCGGTCTCGACGGGCAAGCGGTCATCGACCATGAAACAGCGTTGCACGACTATTTGATTAGCGGCCTGCTGGCGCGCAACGGCGTGCGCCTGGTCGGCAACCCACGCCTGGCCCTGGTCAGCTTCGTGGTCGAAGGTATCCACAACGCCGACCTGGCGCACCTGCTGACCGAGCAAGGCATCGCCGTGCGCGCCGGGCATCACTGCGCAATGCCGCTGTTCAAGCATTTGAAGCTGTCCGGGGCGATTCGGGTATCGCTGGCGCTGTACAACGATTCCGCCGATCTCGAACGTTTCTTCGAAGCCCTGGACCAGGCCTTGGAGATGCTGCGATGAGCCTGCCCGCCGACGCCCTCACCGCGTTGCAGATTTTCCAGGAAGCCTCCGGCTGGGAACAACGGGCCCGTCTGCTGATGCAATGGGGCGAACGCCTGCCGCCCCTGAGCGACGCCGACCAGTGCGAGGCCAACCTCGTCCACGGCTGTGAGAGCCAGGTGTGGCTGGTGGGTCGCTTGCACGACGGGCATTGGCAGTTTTCCGCCAGCAGCGATGCGCGGTTGATCCGGGGGTTGGTGGCGTTGTTGCTGGCGCGGGTCAATGGCTTGTCCGCTGACGAGTTGCAGCAGGTGGATTTGCCGGATTGGTTCAATCAGTTGGGGTTGTCGCGACAGCTATCGCCGTCGCGCAGCAATGGGTTGAATGCGGTGTTGAAGCGGATGTTTGAGCTGACGCAATAACTGTGGCGAGGGAGCTTGCTCCCGCTTGAGTGCGAAGCGCTCATGAAAATGGGGACTGCTGCGCAGTCCAGCAGGAGCAAGCTCCCTCGCCACAGGTTCACCACTCCCTTAGTGAGCAGCGTTGCATTACTGCCCGGGCTTGACTCTGTCCGCCGGCCGTCGCACACCCGCCACGATCTTATCCACAGCCTTGGTCGCCGCGACCATGCCGAACGTCGCCGTGACCATCATCACCGCGCCAAACCCACCCGCGCAGTCGAGCTTGACGCCGTCACCGACAAAACTCTTCTGCAAGCAAATGCTGCCGTCCGGCTTCGGGTAGCGCAGTTGTTCGGTAGAGAACACGCAAGGCACGCTGTAGTGGCGGGTCACGGTGCGGGAAAAGCCGTAGTCGCGGCGCAAGGTGGAGCGCACCTTGGAGGCCAGTGGATCGTTGAACGTACGGTTCAAGTCGCAGACCTGGATCAGCGTCGGATCGATCTGCCCACCCGCGCCGCCGGTGGTGATGATCTGGATCTTGCGGCGCTTGCACCAGGCGATCAGCGCGGCCTTGGCGTTGACGCTGTCGATGCAGTCGATCACGCAATCGATGTTCGGCGTGATGTACTCGGCCATGGTGTCGCGGGTGACGAAGTCCGCCACCGCGTGCACCGTGCAGTCGGGGTTGATCCCGCGCAGCCGCTCGGCCATGACCTCGACCTTGGGCTTGCCGACGGTGCTGTCCAGGGCGTGCAACTGACGGTTGGCGTTGCTCACGCAGACATCGTCCAGGTCGAACAGCGAAATCTCGCCCACGCCGCAACGGGCAATGGCTTCCGCCGCCCAGGACCCGACACCGCCGACGCCGACAATCGCCACATGGGCCGCCCGCAGGCGCTCCAGGCCTTCGATGCCATACAAACGGGCGATGCCGGCAAACCGTGGATCTTCTGTACTCATGACCATTACCCCAAAAACCGGCGCGCATTATAGGGCTTTGCCGTGGCAATTCGAGCTGTTCGCGACATGAATCTCACCCCATCTCCTCTGTGGGAGCGAGCCTGCTCGCGAAGGCGATGTGTCAGTTAAATCGATTCTGCTGATCCAACGCTTTCGCGAGCAGGCTCGCTCCCACAGGTTTTGTGTTCCACCTGTCCCCCGCCAGGGGCCCATGAGGGTCGTTTTGCTATAAGATAACCGCCATTTTGTAGCCTCGGCCGAATACCATCCAACGGTCGAACTCAGGACCTGTGGGAGCGGGCTTGCTCGCGAAGGCGTCATCACTGACGCTAAGAGCTTCGCGAGCAAGCCCGCTCCCACATGGACTGCGATCTCCTTTCCTGCTTCCGGAGTTTTCCATGACGGCCCACGCCGACCTCTCGCCGACCCTGCAACTCGCCTGCGACCTGATTCGCCGTCCGTCCGTGACGCCGGTGGATGCCGATTGCCAAAACATCATGATGCAGCGCCTGGGCGACGCCGGTTTCAAGCTTGAGCCGATGCGTATCGAGGATGTGGATAACTTCTGGGCCAGCCATGGCAAGCATGACGGGCCGGTGCTGTGCTTCGCCGGGCACACCGACGTGGTGCCGACCGGTCCGGTGCAGGCCTGGCAGCTCGACCCGTTCAACGCGGTCATCGACGAGCAGGGCATGCTCTGCGGCCGTGGCGCGGCGGACATGAAAGGCAGCCTGGCGGCGATGGTCGTGGCGGCCGAGCGGTTCGTCGCCGACTACCCGGACCACAAGGGCTCGCTGACTTTCCTGATCACCAGCGATGAAGAAGGCCCGGCCCACCACGGCACCAAAGCCGTGGTCGAACGCCTCAAGGCCCGCCAGGAACGACTGGACTGGTGCATCGTCGGCGAGCCGTCGAGTACCACGTTGGTGGGCGACGTGGTCAAGAATGGTCGTCGCGGCTCCCTCGGCGCGAAGCTGACCGTGCGCGGCAAGCAAGGCCACGTGGCTTATCCACACCTGGCGAAGAACCCGATCCATCTGGCCGCGCCGGCCCTGGCTGAATTGGCCGCCGAGCATTGGGACCACGGCAACGATTTCTTCCCGCCGACCAGTTTCCAGATTTCCAACCTCAATTCCGGCACCGGTGCCACCAACGTGATCCCCGGTGACCTGGAAGCGGTGTTCAATTTCCGTTTCTCCACCGAATCCACCGTCGAAGGCCTGCAACAACGCGTCGCCGATATCCTCGACAAGCATCAACTGGACTGGCACATCGACTGGGCCTTGTCCGGCCTGCCATTCCTCACTGAGCCGGGTGCCTTGCTGGACGCCGTGTCGTCGAGCATCAAGGACGTGACCGGACGCGAAACCAAAGCCTCCACCAGCGGCGGCACGTCCGATGGTCGTTTCATCGCCACCATGGGCACGCAAGTGGTAGAACTGGGGCCGGTCAACGCGACCATCCATCAGGTCAACGAACGTGTGCTGGCCGCCGATCTCGACGTGCTCACCGAGATCTACTACAAGACGCTGATCAAGTTGCTCGCCTGATGCTTGCCTGTCCGATCTGCAGTGAACCGCTGAACGCGGCGGACACCGGCGTGGTGTGCCCGGCCGGGCATCGGTTCGACCGTGCGCGGCAGGGTTACCTGAACCTGCTGCCGGTGCAGCACAAGAACAGCCGCGACCCTGGCGACAACCAGGCGATGGTCGAAGCTCGCCGCGACTTTCTCAACGCCGGGCATTACGCCCCGGTCGCCCGGCGCCTGGCCGAGCTGGCCGCCGAACGTGCGCCTGGGCGCTGGCTCGACATCGGTTGCGGCGAAGGCTACTACACCGCGCAAATTGCCGAAGCGCTGCCCAATGCCGATGGCTATGCCCTGGACATCTCTCGCGAAGCGGTCAAACGAGCCTGCAAGCGTAACCCGCAACTGACCTGGTTGATCGCCAGCATGGCCCGGGTGCCGCTGGCGGACGGCTGTTGCCAGTTCCTGGCCAGCGTTTTCAGCCCGCTGGACTGGCAGGAGGCCAAGCGCTTGCTCAGCCCCGGCGGCGGACTGATGAAAGTCGGCCCCACCGCCGGCCACCTGATGGAATTGCGCGAGCGTCTCTACGACGAAGTACGCGAATACACCGACGACAAGCACCTGGCCCTGGTACCACCGGGCATGGAGCTGGATCACAGCGAAACCCTGGAATTCAAACTGGTGCTCACCGATGGCCAGGACCGCGCCAACCTGCTGGCGATGACGCCCCATGGCTGGCGCGCCAGTGCCGAACGCCGTGCCAGCGTGATCGAGCAGGCCGAGCCGTTCGAAGTCACGGTGTCGATGCGCTACGATTATTTCATTCTTCAATAATGACCTTTAGGCCTCGGGCAATCGCCTGGGGCCAGTTAAATCCGCGAATGGATTTTTCAAGACCGCAGCGAGGACATCCATGCGCCAACCCGATATCGAGATTTACCTGAAGGACGCCGACGTCGACCACAAGGCCATTGCCCACTGGCTCGGCCAGGCCCTGGGCCCTTGCAGCGACTGGGTACAGAAAGGCCAGACCTACAAGTGCAAGGCTGGCAACATCCCGGTGACCTGGCTGCCGAAGGCCGTGGGCAAATGGAACAGCCTGTACCTGGAAAGCGACCAGACCCCGTGGGAAGACGACATCGCCTGCGCCCGCGCCGCCTTCGCCGCGCTGAACGTCGAAGTGCGCTGCGCGCCTGGCTCCTGGGTGGAAGAGGAAGGGGAAGAATCGGCGGACCGCTGGATTCGCATCAGCGCCGATGGGGAAGAAGAGATTACCTGGAAGACGGCGTGACCCTAGTCTCAGGTCCAACCTGAACCTAAATGTGGGAGCGGGCTTGCTCGCGAAAGCGGTATATCAGGCAATATTTTCATTGGCTGACACACCGCTTTCGCGAGCAAGCCCGCTCCCACAAGGGATTTGCGGTGACTGCAAGAACGGGTTACAACCCCACCACATCCTCAGCCTGCAAGCCCTTCTGCCCTTCCACGACCGCGTACTCGACCTGCTGGCCTTCGGTCAGTGAACGGTGGCCTTCACCGCGGATGGCGCGGTAGTGCACGAATACATCCGCGCCGCCTTCACGCTGGATGAAGCCGTAACCCTTCGCGTCGTTGAACCACTTCACACTGCCGGTTTCCCGTGCTGCCATGATGCTCACTCCCATCTCTTATTATTAAGTCGGCTTTTCCCGCCCAACCGCAAAAGGCAAAGCCGTACGAACCTAAGCCACCGTCCGGCCGTCCATGGAGAAGGCCGGGGCAGTAGCTGGCCGAGTATATGACACCCGGAAAAACTCTCAACTGACTTTACTTCGGCGCTTTTTTGCCGATTTTCGATGAATCCGGCACACTAGCGAGCCCGAGCAGCCGCTCGGTTTTATCCACTCATGCAGAAGCCGTATGACCCGCTCCCCGTTCCGCCGTCTTGTGTTTGGCACCCTGCGCCGACTGTTGTACCTCTGGGTTCGCTCCGAGACGATCAACCAGTCGTCCTTCACCCTCAACCTCGACCGCAGTCGTCCGGTGTTCTACGTCCTGCAAGATCCCTCGCTCACCGACCTGGCGGTGCTCGACACCGAATGCACCAAGGCCGGCCTGCCCCGTCCGGTGCTCCCGGTCTCGGTGGGCAACCTGCTGGAGCCGGCGGCGTTTTTCTACCTGACGCCAGCGCCAGACTGGATCGGGCGCCAGGACAAGCGCGGTGCGCCGCCCACCCTGACGCGGCTGGTCGACGCCCTGACCCACAACGCCGCCGAAGATGCACAAATCATCCCGGTCAGCGTGTTCTGGGGGCAGTCGCCGGACAGCGAATCCAGCCCCTGGAAGCTGTTGTTTGCCGACAGTTGGGCCGTCACCGGGCGCCTGCGTCGCCTGCTGAGCATCATGATCCTGGGGCGCAAGACCCGCGTGCAATTCTCCGCGCCGATCCACCTGCGCGAATTGATCGAACACGACAAGGGCCACGAACGCACCGTGCGCATGGCCCAGCGGATTCTGCGGGTGCACTTCCGCAATCTGAAGGCGGCGGTCATCGGCCCTGATATTTCCCACCGACGCCACTTGGTCAAGGGCCTGTTGAACCAGCCGCTAGTCAAGCAGGCGATTGCCGAGGAAGCCGAGCGGGAAAAGATCTCCCCGGAAAAAGCCAAGGCCCAGGCCCTGCGCTACGGCAACGAGATCGCCTCGGACTACACCTACACCGCGATCCGTTTCCTGGAAGTGGTGCTGAGCTGGTTCTGGAACAAGATCTACGACGGCATCAAGGTCAACCACATCGAAGGCGTGCAGAAGGTCGCCCAGGGCCACGAAGTCATCTATGTGCCGTGCCACCGCAGCCACATCGACTACCTGCTGCTGTCATACCTGCTGTTTCGTAACGGCCTGACGCCGCCGCACATTGCTGCCGGCATCAACCTCAACATGCCGGTGATCGGCGGCCTGCTGCGCCGTGGCGGGGCGTTTTTCATGCGCCGTACATTCAAGGGCAACCCGCTCTACACCGCGGTGTTCAACGAATACCTGCACACGCTGTTCACCAAAGGCTTTCCGGTGGAATACTTCGTCGAGGGCGGTCGTTCGCGCACCGGGCGCATGCTGCAACCCAAGACTGGCATGCTCGCCATCACCCTGCGCAGCTTCCTGCGTTCGTCACGCATGCCCATCGTCTTCGTGCCGGTCTACATCGGTTATGAACGGGTACTGGAAGGCCGCACCTACCTGGGCGAACTGCGCGGGGCCAGCAAGAAAAAAGAATCGATCTTCGACATCTTCAAGGTCATCGGCGCCCTCAAGCAGCGCTTCGGGCAGGTGGCGGTGAACTTCGGCGAACCCATCAAGCTGGCGGAATTCCTCGACAGCGAACAACCGGATTGGCGCCAACAGGAATTGGGCCCGCAATTCAAACCGGCCTGGCTCAACGCGACCACCCACCGCCTCGGCGAACGCGTGGCCCGGCACCTGAACGAAGCCGCGGCCATCAACCCGGTCAACCTCGTCGCCCTGGCGCTGCTGTCCACCAGCCGCCTGGCCCTGGACGACCGCGCCATGGCCCGGGTGCTCGACCTGTACCTGGCGTTGTTGCGCAAAGTCCCGTACTCGCCCCATACCACCCTGCCCGAAGGCGATGGCCAAGCGCTGATCAAGCACGTCAAAGGCATGGACCTGCTGTCGGAACAGAGCGATGCCCTGGGCAAGATTCTGTACCTGGACGAGCAGAACGCGGTGCTGATGACCTACTACCGCAACAACGTGCTGCACATCTTCGCCCTGCCGGCGTTGCTGGCGAGCTTCTTCCAGAGCAGCTCGCGCATGAGCCGCGAACAAATCCTGCGCTACACCCATGCGTTGTACCCGTACCTGCAATCGGAGCTGTTCATTCGCTGGTCGCTGGAAGAACTGGACGGCGTGGTCGACCAGTGGCTCGACGCGTTCGTCGAACAGGGCCTGCTGCGTTTCGAAAACGACCTGTACCTGCGTCCGGCGCCAAGTTCGCGGCACTTCGTGCTGCTGACGTTGCTGTCGAAAAGCATCGCCCAGACCTTGCAGCGCTTCTACATGACCGTCTCGCTGCTGCTCAACAGCGGTCAAAACACCGTCAGCGCCGAAGAACTGGAAGACCTCTGCACCGTCATGGCCCAGCGCCTGTCGATCCTGCATGGCCTGAATGCGCCGGAATTCTTCGACAAAAGCCTGTTCCGCCACTTTATCCAGACGATGCTCGACCTCGACGTGCTGCGCCGGGACGAAGCGGGCAAGCTCAGCTATCACGAGCTGCTCGGCGAACTGGCCGAAGGTGCGGCCAAGCGGGTGCTGCCGGCGGAGATTCGTTTGTCGATCCGCCAGGTGGCATTGCATCGCAGTGAAGACGCGGCGGAGGTCGCCGTCAGCCCCGACCTTTGACGCATGCCGATCACTCACCGTGAACAGAGAACGGTTCTGGTGAGTGCATCGGTCGATAGACAGGCGTACTCCGACGTTGCGCAGCGGCCAAAGCGACGTCAAACGGAGAAAAGACCTACAGAGAACTTTGGAGCAGCTCTCTAGGATGGGCTTACGTCAATCTCGACGTATTGAAAAGGAATTCAACTCATGAAACACGCAATCAACGTAACACTGCGTCTGCCAGACGATTATCAAGTCCCACAAACAGGCGCAGGGGATTATGCAATTTCCATCGAAAAAAAGACCGGTCTGCCAGGCGCCTATCCTGCCATCAGCTCCAACGTATTTCCGGCGGGAACACCTCTGGTCTTTTCCTTCCACATCGTTCCCGATTTCGACCCGGCTGTCCCAGGGGATGAGTTCTCGGTGAAGATGCAAATCAACCATGAAGGCACTGACTTTCTAGCCGATAACGAACATGCCTTCATTTGGAATGGAGGCGATCAAGACGTTGAGATCGATCTGAGCCTGGCGCCCTCGTCGGCCAGTGAGATCGCGTCCAACATCTGAGTCGTTACGTTTCGGCTGGATTTTTGGTGCCGATTCCTCCAGATTCTCTTTGACGCCAGCGTGTTGCTGGCGTCAAAGGAAAGGTACTTCCACATGAAAAAATGTCTTCTGCTTGCATTCACTTCACTGCTGGCCGCGTGCCAATCATCAACGCCACCCGCCGCCTCCGTCGCGAGCCTCGATGGCGAAGTCTTCTATCTGCAACGCATCGCCCTGCCGCCCAACGCCACCTTGAGCGTGAGCCTGCAGGACGTTTCCCTGGCCGACGCTCCTGCGGTGGTGCTCGATGAGCAGCGCGGCCCAGTCAAAGGCCAGGTCCCGTTGCCGTTCCACCTCAGTTATGATGCCAATCAGGTCAAGCCCGGCCATCGTTATGCCGTGAGCGCCCGCATCGAAGTGGACGGCCAGTTGATGTTCATCACCACTGAACAGCATACGGTCCAACTCGATGGCAAAGATCCGCAGCCGTTGAAGATTCGCGTCAACGCCGCACGCTGATTCCTTTTAAATTCCATCAAGGAAGCTGCCATGCTCCGCCCTACCCTTCGTTTCACCGGCCTGTGTGCCGGCCTGTTGATCTGCGCCAATGCCATGGCCCTGTCCCTGGGCGACCTGTCGCAACAAGATGCCACGGGTGGCCTCAAGGACGCCTTGACCCAAGGCGCACAGGTGGCGGTCAAGCAACTCGGCACTCCCGGCGGCTTCAGCAACAACCCGGACGTGAAGATCGAACTGCCAGGCAAGCTGGGCAAAGTTGCCAGCAAGATGAAGGCCTTCGGCATGGGCGAGCAGGTCGATCAACTGGAAACCAGCATGAACCAGGCTGCTGAGGCCGCCGTAGTCCAGGCCCAGCCGATCCTGGTCAATGCCGTGAAGAACATGAGCGTGAGCGATGCCAAGGGCATCTTGAGCGGCGGCAACGACTCGGCCACGCAATACCTGAACAAGAGCAGCCGCGAGCAGATCCGCGCCAAGTTCCTGCCCATCGTCAAGCTGGCCACCGACAAGGTCGGCCTGGCCCAGAAATACAACGCCTTCGCCGGCCAGGCCGCGACGTTCGGCGTGCTGGATGCCAAGAGCGCCAACATCGAAAACTACGTGACCGAGCGGGCGCTGGACGGCTTGTTCGAGATGATCGGCAAGCAGGAAGCCACCATTCGCCAGAACCCGGCGGCTGCGGCGACCAGTTTGGCGAAGAAGGTGTTCGGTACGCTCTAAGCCAAGCGCAAAAACACTGTGGGAGCGAGCCTGCTCGCGATGAATACACCGTCTATCTGACAAACCACAATCCTGTGGCGAGGGAGCTTGCTCCCGCTGGGCTGCGCAGCGGCCCCAAGCTTTTGCGGTTGCTGCGCAACCGAGCGGGAGCAAGCTCCCTCGCCACAGGTTAGGTGTACACCTGTTGATCAGGTTTTCTTGACCCTGAACCACGCCGCATACAACGCTGGCAGGAACAACAGCGTCAACGCCGTGGCCACGATCAGGCCGCCCATGATCGCCACCGCCATCGGCCCGAAGAACAAACTGCGCGACAGCGGGATCATCGCCAGCACCGCCGCCAGTGCGGTGAGCACGATGGGGCGGAAGCGTCGCACCGTGGCTTCGATGATCGCCTGCCAAGGCGCCAGCCCGGCCTTGATGTCCTGCTCGATCTGGTCCACCAGGATCACCGAGTTGCGCATGATCATCCCCGACAGCGCAATGGTGCCCAGCATGGCGACGAAGCCGAACGGCTGGCGGAACACCAGCAGGAACAGCGTGACGCCGATCAATCCCAGGGGCGCCGTAAGGAACACCATGGCCGTGCGTGAGAAGCTGCGCAGTTGCAGCATCAGCAGCGTCAGCACCACCACGATGAATAACGGCACACCGGCATTCACCGATTTCTGGCCACGGGCCGAATCCTCCACCGTACCGCCCACTTCCAGCAGGTAACCGTCCGGCAGCTCGGCGCTAATCGGGTCCAGGGTCGGGAAGATCTGTTGCACCAGGGTCGCCGGTTGTTCCTTGCCGTAGATATCGGCCCGCACGGTCACGCTCGGCAGCCGATTGCGGTGCCAGATCACGCCCTCCTCGAAACCGTATTCCAACGTCGCGATCTGCGACAAGGCAACACTCTTGCCGTTGTCGGTCGGCACTGCCAGGCTCGGCAGCAACGACAACTCGGTGCGCTCATGCACCGTACCGCGCAGCAAAATCTCGATCAATTCATTGTCTTCCCGGTACTGGCTGACGCTGGAGCCGGTGAGGGAGCTGCGCAGGAAACTCGCCAGGTGGGTGGTGCTGACACCCAGGGCCCGGGCGCGGTCCTGGTCAACGTTGAGGTACACCACCTTGCTCGGCTCCTCCCAGTCCAGATGCACGTTGACCACGTAGGGGTTTTCGCGAACTTTTGTCGCCACTTTCCGCGCCAGGGCCCGGACTTCTTCGATGTGTTCACCCGTGACGCGGAACTGCACCGGATAGCCGACCGGCGGGCCGTTTTCCAGGCGCGTGACCCGCGAGCGCAGGGTCGGAAATTGCTCGTTCAGGGTCGAAATCAACCAACTGCGCAACGGCTCGCGGTCTTCGATGGTCTTGGCCAGCACCACGAACTGGGCGAAGCTGGAGGCCGGCAGCTGTTGGTCCAACGGCAGGTAGAAACGCGGTGAACCGGTGCCGACGTAGGCCACATAGTTGTCGATGCCGGCATGGTCCTTGAGCAGCGCTTCCAGGCGCTTGACCTGCTCGGCGGTATTACTCAGCGAGGCGCCTTCCTGCAGTTTCAAGTCGACCATCAGCTCCAGCCGCCCCGATGCCGGGAAGAACTGCTGCGGTACGAACCGGAACAACGCCACCGAGCCGACAAACAACAGCACGGTCAGCAGGATGACGGTTTTGCGCCGACGCACGCACCACTCCACCATCCGCCGGACACGCTGATAGAACGGCGTGCCGTAAGGGTCGGTCTGGCCGTCAGTCGTGCCATGTTTGGCCGCGTGAATTTTCGCCAGGTCCGGCAGGAGCTTTTCCCCCAGGTACGGTACGAACACCACGGCGGCCACCCAGGAGGCCAGCAATGCCAAAGTCACCACCTGGAAAATCGAACGGGTGTATTCGCCGGTGCCCGATTGCGCGGTGGCGATCGGCAGGAAGCCCGCCGCCGTAATCAAGGTACCGGTGAGCATCGGGAATGCGGTGCTGGTCCAGGCGAAGCTGGCCGCCTTGATCCGGTCGAAACCCTGCTCCATCTTGATCGCCATCATCTCCACCGCAATGATCGCGTCGTCCACCAGCAACCCCAGGGCCAACACCAGCGCACCGAGGGAAATCTTGTGCAGGCCGATACCCAGGTAATACATGGCGGCGAAGGTCATCGCCAACACCAGCGGAATCGCCAGGGCCACCACCATCCCGGTGCGCAACCCGAGGGAGAAGAAGCTCACCAGCAACACGATCGTCAGGGCTTCCACCAGCACCTGGACGAACTCACCGACCCCGGTCTTTACCGCCGCCGGCTGGTCCGACACCTTGTGCAATTGCATGCCGGCCGGCAGTGAGTTCTGGAGGCGAGCAAAGTCGACCTCAAGGGCCTTGCCCAGAATCAGGATATCCCCGCCTTGCTTCATCGCCACGGCCAGGCCAATGGCGTCTTCGCCCATGAAGCGCATGCGGGGCGCCGGCGGGTCGTTGAAACCGCGACGCACGTCCGCCAGGTCGCTGATACGGAACGTACGATCGCCGACCCGGATCGGGAAGTTGCGGATCTCCTCCACGGTCTGGAAATTCCCCGAGACCCGTAGCTGCAAACGCTCGCTGCCGGTTTCGAAGAAGCCGGCGGTGGAAACCGTGTTCTGCTCTTCAAGGGCCTGCTGGACCGCCGCCAAGGGCAGGCCGAGGGTCGCCAGCTTAACGTTCGACAACTCGATCCAGATCTTCTCGTCCTGCAAACCGATCAGTTCGACCTTGCCCACATCCTTGACCCGCTGCAGCTGGAGCTGGATGCGATCGGCGTAGTCCTTGAGCACGGCATAGTCGAAGCCTTCGCCGGTCAGTGCGTAGATATTGCCGAAGGTGGTGCCGAATTCATCGTTGAAGAACGGCCCCTGGACATCCGGCGGCAAGGTGTGGCGGATGTCGCCGATCTTCTTGCGCAACTGATACCACAGCTCGGGAATCTGCGCCGAATGCATGGAATCACGCGCCGCGAAAGTCACCTGGGATTCCCCCGGGCGGGAGAACGAGACGATCTTTTCGTAATCGCCGGTTTCCATCAGCTTCTTTTCGATACGCTCGGTGACTTGGCGCGACACTTCCTCGGCCGTCGCTCCCGGCCACACGGTGCGAATGACCATGGCCTTGAAGGTGAACGGCGGATCCTCGCTCTGGCCGAGCTTGGTGTAGGAAAGCGCCCCGACGATGGCCAGCAACAGCATCAGGAACAGTACGATCTGGCGGTTACGCAACGCCCATTCGGAAAGATTGAAACCCATTGGGATTACTCCTTGGCCGCCAGGTTGACCACGCGGTTGGAGCGATCCACCGGCCGCACCTGCTGGCCGTCGAGGAGCACATGTATGCCAGCCGCCACCACCCAGTCATTGGCGCTCAAGCCTTCGAGCACCGGCACGGTTTTTTCGCCGAAGGCACCCACGCGCACCGGGGCTTTCCTGACCGTGTTGTCCGGGTTGACGACCCAGACGTAGGTGGCGCCATTCTCGGCAGTGAGGGCTGATAGCGGCACTGACAGCGGCGCCTTTTCAGCCGTCTGGATAAACACCCGGGCACTTTGGCCCAGCTCCGCCGGAACACTGCCGGCGGTGAAGGCCACGCGGGCGGCGAAGGTGCGGGACTTGGGGTCGGCGGCCGGCGACAGCTCACGAATCCGCCCGCTGAAGCGCTGGTCAGGCTGGCTCCACAACTCGACCGACACCGGCTGGCCAATCTTGAACCGGCCAAAGCCCTGTTCCGGCAGGCTGATCAGCACTTCACGCTCGCCATCGGTGGCCAGGGTGAAAACGGTTTGCCCGGCCGAAACCACTTGCCCGACTTCCACCGAACGCCGGGCCACCACGCCATCCTGGGGCGCACGCAGCACCGAATAGCTGGCCTGGTTGTTGGCGACATCGAACTCGGCCTTGATCTGCTTGAGCCGCGCGGTGCCGGAGCGGTAGAGGTTTTCGGCGTTGTCGTATTGGGAGCGGCTGACCATCTGCCGCTCCATCAAGGTCTTGTAGCGGTCACGTTCGGCGCGGACCAGGTTCAGGTTGGCCTCGGCGGCGGCGACCTGGGCACGGGTCGCTTCCAGTTGCAGGCGTACGTCCTCGGGGTCGAGCTCGGCCAGCGGTTGATTGGCCTTGACCCGCTGCCCCTCTTCCACCAGTCGTCGGCTCACCTTGCCGCCAATGCGAAAGGCCAGTTCAGGCTCGAAACGTGCCCGCACTTCGCCAGGGTAACTGTCCATCGCCTGGGCCGACGGCTCGGGCTTGACCACCATGGCGGGACGCACGGCGACGGGCACCGGCTCGTCATGACCGCACGCAGACAATAAAAAAGCCAGGGCGACTGGCATGGCGAGGGGCAGGGCATAGCGGAACATGGCGAGTGACCTTTCGCTAATGGTGCTTGGAATAATTATACTGGCGAGTATGTTATTAATAGCAAACTCACCAGTCCAGTATTAAAGCGAAGAATGTCGAACAATCCTTCAACCCCCAGCGGCCCTGGCCGCCCCAAGGACCTGGCCAAGCGCCAGGCCATTCTCGACGCGGCGAAACGCCTGTTCCTGAGCATGGGGTATGCCAATACCAGCATGGACGCCGTCGCCACCGAGGCGGGTGTTTCGAAACTGACGGTCTACAGCCATTTCAACGACAAGGAGACGCTGTTTTCCGCTGCCGTGATGGCCAAATGTGAAGAGCAGGTGCCATCGCTGTTTTACGAATGGCCTGACGGCGTTCCCATCGAACACGTGTTGCTGAACATTGCCCGCGGGTTCAATCAACTGATCAACAGCGATGAATCGTTGAACCTGCATCGCCTGATCATGGCCCTGGGCAGCCAGGACCCGAAGCTGTCGACGATTTTCTACGAAGCCGGTCCGCAACGGATGCTCTCAGGCATGGAGCGGCTGCTGACCAAGGTCAACCAGAGCGGCGCCCTGAGCATCGATAAACCGCGCAATGCCGCCGAGCACTTCTTCTGCCTGATCAAGGGCGCGGCGAACTTCCGCTTGTTGTCAGGCTGCGGCCCGGCCCCGGAACCGGAAGCCGCCGAGGCTCATGTGCAGGAAGTGGTGGGGTTGTTCGTGCGGGCTTATCGGCCTTAGCCTTTCGCTGGCTGGAAGGGCCCCATCGCGAGCAAGCTCGCTCCCACAGGGTTTGATGAACACCACAGATCCAATGTGGGAGCGGGCTTGCTCGCGAAGGCGATGGCACAGCCAACATCACCGTCTCAGACAAACCGCTATCGCGAGCAGGCTCGCTCCCACAGTTGACCGGTGCGAACACATCTCCATCATTCGACGACAAACCCTGTGGGAGCGAGCCTGCTCGCGATGCAGGCAACTCGGTCTCAAGGCTTGAGCGCTTTCTTCGGATAGATGTCGTAGCGACTGGACTTGCCATCGAGCCCATGGCTCGGCTTCGGCCCTTCGATGCACGGGGCCTTGCGTGGGCGCTTGACCACCACTCGATGAGTCGCCAAGGCCAGGGCCGCGGCGAGCAGCGCCGGGGCGTCCGGGTCATCGCCCACCAGGGGCCGGAACAAGCGCATCTCCTTCTTCACCAAGGCGGTTTTCTCACGATGAGGGAACATCGGGTCCAGGTAGATCACCTGGGGCGGTTCGCCTTCCCAGTTGCGCATCACCTCGATGGAGTTGCCCTTGAGCAAGCGCATGCGCGCCACGATCGGCGCCACGTCGAAGTCCTCTGCGCCACGGGCCAGGCCATCCTCCAACAAGGCCGCGATCAGCGGCTGGCGCTCGATCAAGCTCATTTCACAGCCCAGGCTGGCCAGCACAAACGCATCCTTGCCCAACCCGGCGGTGGCATCCAGCACCCGCGGGCGCACACCCTGGGCGATCCCGACTGCCTTGGCGATCATCTGGCCACTGCCGCCGCCGTACAACCGCCGATGGGCCGCCCCACCCTCGACGAAGTCCACGCGCACCGGCCCTGGCGCATCCGGGCCCAACTGCTGCAACTGCACCCCTTGCTCACCGACCTGCAAGGCGAACTCGCCTTCGTCCCCTTGCAAAGGCAGGCCAAGCCGCTCGGCCCAGTGTTCGGCCTGCGGTTGGAAGGCCGGGGCCAGGGCCTCGACATGGATGCGGCAGGCCGCGGGTTGCTCACTCATGGAAGTTGTTCACTTATGGAAAACATGCTCAAAAAATTAAGGATCGGCAAAAACGGCCGATAACAACGGTGAACGGCATTTTGCCAGAGCTGAGCGTCGACCGAGAAAAATGTCAGACATTCAATCCACATCGATAGGCGTTATCTCCCCTTACGGCGATTACAGCCTGCGTAACACCCAAGCGCTGAGCGGCGTCAGTCACCTGTGGCAGGATTTTTTTGCCCGGGCCCTGGCCGATCAACTGGGTGATAACGCACCGGCGCCTGGCAGCTACCAGCCAAAGCCCCTCGATGAGGCCGTTGAACCGACCCTCGGTGCCGAACTGCTGGCGCACATTGTCAGCCAGCGTACCTGCGAAGTGACCGAAACACAGGTCAAGCCGCCTGAGCCGCTGTTCCTGCCCATCGCCGAATTCGAACTCGACCTGCTGGATAAACCCTTCCCGCCGTTCCCGCCAGAAGAAATCGTTGCCCAGCAACACCAGCAGACCTTCGAAAGCAACTGGGTCCGCCCACTCGTCCTCACCGCCGGCCAACCACTGCCGGAACCGGGCCCGGCGCCACAACCGCGTCCGTTGCACCTGCCGATCGCCGAATTCGAACTCGAGCTGCTGGACAAGCCGTTCCCGCCGTTCCCGGAAGAGGAATTGGTGGCGCAGCAGAAACAACTGGACTTCGACACCCGCTGGGCACGTCCGATCGTGCTGCAGAACCTGCGCATCGCCGCTTAAATCAGCGACAGATCCACCATGGCCCCACATCCAGATGAAAATGGTTGCGGTGCGCCGCGTTGTAATCCGGGCTCAAGACCACACTGAACATATCGCAGGCGCCATCCCGAGCCTGACGCAAGAAGCGCGCATCGGCGGTGTCCTTGGGCCAGTCCCTGAGCACGCTGATCGTGCGCCCATCGGCCAGGCGAAACCCGGCGATGTCCAGCGCGCTGGCGGTGGCGTGCTGGCTGCGCGCCCCGCTCTCACGCCCGTACATGTTGCGACAGGCGAAACTGCCCAAGTGATCGACCCGCGTTACTTTCTGCCCGTAGACCGCCATTGCCGCCGGCTGCAACCCGTGACGCTCGAACAACGCAAACGCCACCGCCAGCGGGCAACTGGCGAGGAAGCTGCTGCTCAACGCCACCTCACCGCCCTGCACCCTCAACACATTGGTCAATGGGCATGTGGTATTGGCGCCGCTGTCGGCCTGGCGCGCGGTGCGCAGCCCGGAGGTAGCGAGGGCCTGGTCGCACAGCTGCGGGTCGTTGCGCAGGGCCATGAGTTTGAAACGGGTGAGCAGATTGGGCGCCAGGTTGACGTCCAAAGGCGCCCAGGGATTCCATTGGGGCGGCAGCGCTACCCAGCCGCGCCATACCCCCAGCACGGCAAGGCCAATGAGCAGTGCCACTACCGCAAGAACTTTCAAAAACCGCACGACGTTGCCTCGGGCCTCAACCCTTGAATAATTGATTGGCCTGCTTGAACGGCATCGAGCGGCGCGTGAAGGTGAACGTACCTTTTTGCTGGATTTCCTCGGCGGCGCGGAAGAACTCGCCATACGCCGCCAGGGCCAACGCCGATCCGACGCTGATGCGCTTGACGCCCAACTCGCTCAACTGCGTCACCGTCAGGTCCAGCGCCCCGGACATCAGCACGTTCACCGGTTTTGGCGCCACGGCCTGCACCACCGCGAGCACTTGTTCGGCGCTGCTCAGCCCTGGGGCGTACAACACGTCGGCCCCCGCGTCCGCGAAGGCCTTGAGGCGGCGTATGGTGTCGTCCAGGTCCGGATTGCCATGCAGGAAATTTTCCGCCCGGGCCGTCAGCATGAAGGGAAACGACAAGCTGCGCACGACCTCGGCGGCGGCCTTGACCCGAGCTACCGCGTGGTCGAAGCAATAGATCGGGCTGTCTTCGCGCCCCGTGGCATCTTCGATCGAACCACCCACCGCGCCGGCCTCTGCCGCCCGGATCAGGCTGCGGGCGCAATCCTCGGGGGCATCGGCAAAACCGTTCTCCAGGTCGACGGCCACCGGCAGGTCAGTGGCCGCGACAATCGCCCGCACGTTGGCCAGGGTGTCTTCCAGACCCAGCGCGCCATCGGGTCGGCCCAGGGAAAAGGCGTGACCGGCACTGGTGGTCGCCAAGGCTTCAAAACCCAGGCTGGCGAGCATCTTGGCCGAACCGGCGTCCCACGGGTTGGGAATGACAAAAGCCCCTTCGCGTTCGTGCAAGGCCTTGAACGCCTGGGCTCGACGAATGTGCGCTTCCATGTAGTTCGCTCCTGAGCAGAGAGGGAGTGGGCCTCAGAGCAAACCCAGTTGCTCGGCGGCGGGCTCTCTATATAGCGCAGGCAGGGCCGGCAAGCCAGGCAATCGATGCATCAATCGCTCGTGAAAACGTTGCGCGAGCCTGGCGGCCAGCCGGTTGTCGGCGGTGTGCAGGAAGATATAGGGCGTGCGCCCTTCTTCGATCCAGCCGGCGATTTTCTCCACCCACGGCGTCAGGAACGGCTCGTTGGCTTCGAGCACCGGATGACCGATGAAACGCACTTGCGGACATTGGGTGAACGCCGCGGGCCGGGGCGGCACGCGGGGCTTTTTCGATTGTGCGTGAAGCACGGCGGGATCAAGGGAGGTGCAACTGAACAAGGCCCGGGGATCGAGGCAGATGCGTTCGACGCCGCGATCGAGCAACAGGCGATTGAGCCGTCGTTCGGCGTCGCCCTTGGCAAAAAAATCGTCGTGACGGACTTCGACGGCCAAGGGGCGCTGCAAGGCGTCGATGAACCCCGCCAGTTCCGGCAACCGATTCGGGGTAAAGGTCTTGGACAGTTGCAGCCAGTACGGCGCAACGCGCTCGCCCAAGGGGCTGAGCAGTTGCAGGAAGGTTTCAGTGGCCGTCAGCCGTTCGCGCAGGTCGCCATTGTGGCTGATGTCGCCAGGAAACTTGGCGGTGAAGCGAAAGTGCTCGGGCATGATTTCGGCCCAGCGCTGCACGGTCGGCGCAGACGGGCTGGCATAGAAGGTCGTATTGCCTTCCACGGCATTGAACACTTGGGAATAGAGATCGAGGAAATCGGTGCTTTTCGCATCCTGGGGATAAAGGTAATCGCGCCAGGCGTTTTCGCTCCAGGACGGGCAGCCCAGGTAGTAAGGCAAGACCATCAGATGTAGAGATCGAGTCCCAGCACTTCCATATCCCAATCGACGAAACCGGCGGTGCTCAGGTAGCTCGCCAGGGCCGTGGAGACACTGCGGCTCATCGCACGGTGATAAAGCATGTCTTGCTGACGGGCGGGGAGATTGCTCAGGCGTTGCGCAGAGGCTTTGGCGGCGCGGGCGGCCAGTTGCTCTTCAGACGGAAATTCCACCTCGCCATCGATGTCATCGAAGTTTTCCGGCTCGCTGGCTTTACCCGCACGAGGCCGACGCTTGATGGGGTAGGACTGGGATGAAACGCCGTCTATACGCATAACAGAATGCTCGGTATCAATGATGGCAATTTAGCGGCACTTTCGCAGCCGCGCAAATGCGCAAGTGATAACTAGAACACATAAAGTCGAAAAGGTTTAAAAACGGGCGGAAAAAGTGACGACTGGCATTATTTGAGTGTGACTTTTGGCGGCGAAAATGACTTTGTGGCGAGGGAGCTTGCTCCCGCTGGGCTGCGAAGCGGCCCCAAAAAATTGATTTCAATCTGGCAAGATAAGGTGCGAATGAAATTTTAGGGCCGCTTCGCGCCCCAGCGGGAGCAAGCTCCCTCGCCACAACTGTGCCCACTTGGGAATGCGGTCAAGTCTGGGATTACCGCTCGGACTTGGGGGTTGCGACTTTGTCCCGCAGGTACACCGGCTGCGCATCATCGGCTGGAATGGCCTCGCCGCGTTCCCAGGCGAAACGTGCCAGGGCCAGCAGGTCCTCGGCATGGGGCAGCATCGAGGCGTCCTGGCCGATGAGGCTGACACCGATCCGCTCGCCATAGCCCCAACCAGTGCCGGCGCCGAACCAATCACCGCTGGCATCGCCCGGCAACGCCGCCGCTTCGGGCGGCAACACCGCTTCAGCACCGACCAGGCGCATCTCGCCGTCGGTTTCGCGGTAGCAGCCCCAATACACCTCATCCATGCGCGCATCGATGGCCGCGGCAACTTGGCGAGCGCCCTGTTCGCGCAAGGCACGCTGGGCCAGCACCGCCAGGTTTGACACTGGCAGCACTGGCCGCTCCAGGGCAAATGCCAGGCCTTGCACCACGCCGATGGCGATGCGCACGCCGGTAAAAGCTCCCGGCCCACGGCCAAAGGCAATCGCATCCACCGCCTGCAAGGTCGTGCCGGCGTCGCTCAACAGTTTCTGGATCATCGGCAGCAGCTTCTGCGCATGCAGGCGCGGGATCACCTCGTAATGGCTCGTGACCTTGCCGTCGTGCAGCAAGGCAACGGAGCAAGCTTCAGTCGCGGTGTCCAGGGCCAGCAAGGTGCTCATCGATGTGTCCGTAAATCAGGTGGGGAAAAAGTGCGCCAGTATAAACAACTACGGCCCGCAAGCGGGCCGTAGTTGATGCAACTGATCAGGCTTTTCAGCTCAGCGCTTCGAGCACCTTGCCGGTGATCGCATCGACCGAGCCAACGCCCGGGATGTGGCTGTACTTCGGCTTGCCCTGGGCAGCCGACAGATTCTGGTAGAACGCCACCAGCGGCTTGGTCTGGGAATGGTAGACCGACAGGCGATGACGCACGGTTTCTTCGGTGTCGTCCTTGCGCTGCACCAGCTCTTCACCGGTGACGTCGTCCTTGCCCGCAAGTTTCGGCGGGTTGTAGACGGTGTGGTAGACACGGCCGGACGCCTCGTGGACACGACGACCGGCAATGCGCTGGACGATCTCTTCGTCGTCGACCGCGATTTCGACCACGTGATCGAGCTCAACACCGGCAGTCACCAGGGCTTCAGCCTGGGGAATGGTGCGCGGGAAGCCATCGAACAGGAAGCCATTGGCGCAGTCGGGTTGAGCGATGCGATCCTTGACCAGGGCGATGATCAGGTCATCCGACACCAGGCCGCCGGCATCCATGATGCTCTTGGCTTGAACACCCAGTGGCGTGCCAGCCTTGACCGCGGCACGCAGCATGTCGCCGGTGGAGATTTGCGGGATACCGAATTTTTCGGTGATGAACTTTGCCTGAGTACCTTTACCGGCCCCGGGAGCTCCCAGCAGAATGACGCGCATCGATGTGCTCCTCAATTTTTTTATGTAAAACGCTCGGATTCGCCTCGCGGGGCCAATCTTCGAAAAACTTGATCGTGACCGCCCAAACGGCCAAAGGCTGATCAAGATACACAGCAGGCCCGACCCACACAAGCCGCCGAAAGTCGGAGGAACCCGCGCCCGATACGACCTTCGGAGGGGGTGGCGAGCGCCGCAACCGGGCAACAAACTGTCGCCTGGCCGACCTGTCCCCGCCCCCGCAGAACAACGCCCGGGAACGCCGGGCGAGCCGTTTCGGTGCGCTGCCTGATCTTAGCCGGTATTGCGCAACCCGGCGGCAATCCCCGCCACAGACACCAGTAATGCCTGTTCCACGGGGCTGCCTTGGGCAACTTCCTGCTGGCGTGAGCGCGCCAACAGTTCGGCCTGCAACAGGTGCAACGGGTCGAGGTAGGTGTTGCGCAGGCGGATGAATTCCAGCGTGGCTGGGCTATGTGCCAGTAGCTGCGACTGACCGGTCAAGCCAAGCACCACCGTGCAGGCCTGCGACAATAGGTCGCGTAAATGCGCACCCAAAGGCAGCAGCCCAGGCTCCACCAAACGCTCGTCGTAAGAGCGGGCGATATCGGCGTCGGCCTTGGCCAGCACCATCTCCAGCATGTCGATGCGGGTCCGGAAGAACGGCCATTGCTCGCGCATCTGCCCCAGCAACTCCCCTTCGCCGCGCTCCAGGGCCTTGCTCAGTGCGGTTTCCCAACCGAGCCAGGCCGGCAACATCAGGCGGGTCTGGGTCCAGCCGAAAATCCACGGAATCGCCCGCAAGCTTTCGATGCCGCCGGCGCGACGCTTGGCCGGCCGGCTGCCCAGCGGCAGGCGCCCAAGTTCCTGCTCGGGGGTGGACTGGCGGAAGTACTCGACGAACTGCGGATTCTCCCGCACCACCGCGCGGTAGGCACTGACGCCATCGGCCGCCAGTTCATCCATCAAATCCCGCCACTGCGGCGTGGGTGGCGGCGGTGGCAGCAGCGTCGCTTCAAGCACCGCGGCGAGATACAGATTGAGGTTCTGTTCGGCGATGTCCGGCAGGCCGAATTTGAAACGAATCATTTCGCCCTGCTCGGTGGTGCGGAAACGCCCGGCCACCGAGCCCGGTGGCTGGGACAGGATCGCCGCGTGCGCCGGACCGCCACCACGGCCCACGGTGCCGCCACGACCGTGGAACAACAACAGTTCGACTTGCTGCTCGCGGCAGATGTCCACCAGCCGTTCCTGGGCCCGATATTGCGCCCAGGCCGCCGCCGTGGTCCCGGCATCCTTCGCCGAATCGGAATAGCCGATCATCACTTCCTGAGGGCCTTGCAGCCGTGAACGATAGCCCGGCAGCAGCAACAGCCGCTCGATCACCGGCCCGGCGTTGTCCAGGTCGGCCAGGGTCTCGAACAGCGGCACCACCCGCATCGGCCGCAACACCCCGGCGTCCTTCAACAACAGTTGCACAGCGAGGACATCGGACGCCGCGCCGGCCATGGAGATCACGTAGGAACCCAGGGACGCCGCCGGCGCCGCGGCCACTTCCCGGCACGTCGCCAACACTTCCGCCGTGTCGGCCGAGGGCTTGAAATGGGCCGGCAGCAGTGGACGCCGGTTGTTCAGCTCCTCCAGCAAAAAGCTGATGCGCTGCTCCTCGTTCCAATCCTCATAGCGACCCAGGCCCAGGTAGTCGGTGATTTCCGTCATGGCGGCGGTATGGCGCGTCGAGTCCTGGCGCACATCGAGGCGCACCAGGAACAAGCCGAAGGTCACCGCCCGCCGCAGGCAGTCGAGCAGCGGCCCATCGGCAATCACGCCCATGCCGCATTCGTGCAGGGAGTGGTAGCACAGCTCAAGGGGGTCCAGCAGTTCGCGGTTGTGCTGCAACACCTCGGCGCCTGGCGGCGTGGCGGCACTCAAGGAGGCGTGGGCCCAGTTGCGGGTGGCGCGCAGGCGTTCGCGCAGTTGCTTGAGCACGGCACGATACGGTTCGGCGCTGTCGCCGGCCTGGGCCCGCAAGGCCTCGCTGGCGTTTTGCATGGACAGTTCGGCCGCCAGTTGGTCGACGTCACGCAGGTACAGGTCCGCCGCCATCCACCGCGCCAATAACAGCACCTCGCGGGTCACGGCGGCGGTGACATTCGGGTTGCCGTCACGGTCGCCGCCCATCCACGAGGCAAAGCGGATCGGCGCGGCCTCCAGCGGCAGGCGCAGCCCGGTGGCGGCATGCAAGGCCTGGTCGGCCTTGCGCAGGTAATTGGGGATGGCGTGCCACAGCGAATGCTCGATCACCGCGAAGCCCCACTTGGCCTCGTCCACCGGGGTCGGCCGGGTGCGGCGGATTTCTTCGGTGTGCCAGGCTTCGGCGATCAAGCGTTGCAGGCGCTCGTGGATCTGCGCGCGCTCGGCACTGGTCAGGTCGCGGTGATCCTGGGCCGCCAGTTGCGCGGCGATGGCGTCGTATTTCTGGATCAGGGTACGGCGGGCCACTTCCGTGGGGTGAGCGGTGAGGACCAGTTCGATTTCCAGGCGGCCCAACTGCCGGGCCAGGGCCTCGGCGCCATGGCCTTCGGCCCGCAGCCGGGCAAGCAACTCAGGCAGGACCCGTGCCTCGAAAGGCGCCGGTTGCGCTTCTTCGCGGCGATGGATCAGTTGGTACTGTTCGGCGATGTTGGCGAGGTTGAGGAATTGGTTGAACGCGCGCGCCACCGGCAGCAGTTCGTCCTCGCTCAGTTGATTGAGGCTGGCACTGAGTTCGGCATCCACGGAACCGCGTCGGTCAGCCTTGGCGCCCTTGCGGATCTGCTCGATCTTGTCGAGAAACGTGTCCCCGTACTGTTCGCGGATGGTATTGCCCAGCAGTTCGCCAAGCAGGTGGACATCCTCGCGCAAGCGGGCATCGATATCGGTCATCAGCATTTCTCCAGCAAAAAAGTCCGGACAGCTCTTGGATCAGAGAGTGCCGATGCCCGTCGCTTATGACAAGCGACGAAGGGACTTTAAACCTTGCACAACAAAGCTAGTCTCATGGGTAAGCCACACAACGGCTTGTCACTCACCGCGCCTGCCCCGAGCAGGCTGATTGAGGTCATCATGAAAATTCGTGAACTTGCCCAGCATTGGGAAGCAAACGCCAAGGGCCGCCTGACCCAGACGGGCTACACGATCCACCTGGACGTCGAAGCCGCCGCACGCCTGGCTGCGATCTGCGACATGTACCCCAAGCGCCAGCCCGAGGAGCTGCTGGGCGAGCTGATCGGGGCCGCATTGGAAGAGCTTGAAGCCAGCTTCCCCTACATCAAGGGTTCGCAAGTTGTCGCCACCGATGAGGAAGGTGACCCGCTGTATGAAGACGTAGGACCGACCCCACGATTCCTCGCCCTGTCGCGCCGGCATCTGCACGAACTTTCCTCGCAGAACGACAAATCCAAACACTGATTCCCTTCACTCCAGGTTGCGGTTTTCCGGCGCGGGGCCTTTCCCACCTACGCCGGGAATACCGCTGCGCGCCTTGAAAGTTCAGCTTTTCTGCCGCTGACCGATCAGTCAGTAATTCTTTTGGCGAATGGCCATCCTCGCTGAACTTTTGAAAAACGCCTCGGGTCACACCGAGTAACCATACTGGAACGGTCGTTTAAATAAACGCGCCTTGGCGCCAACACCAAACCAGACGTCATGGCTTCGGTCCCAGCATGGATTTGTCGTTTTTTCAGGAGTTTTCCAATGGAGTTGAAGCCTATGAATACCTGCACTGCCAAACCCTCATCCAGTGGCCTGCGCGGCTTGAAGTTGGCTGCCCTGGCGATCGGTAGCAGCTTCATTCTCGCCGGTTGCGCCGGTAACCCACCTTCGGAGCAGTACGCGGTGACCCAGTCGGCGGTCAACAGCGCCGTCAGCGCCGGTGGTACCGAATTTGCCGCCGTGGAAATGAAATCGGCCCAGGACAAGCTCAAGCAAGCCGAAATCGCCATGCATGACGAGAACTACGAAGAAGCCAAGCGACTGGCCGAACAAGCCGAATGGGATGCCCGCGTCGCCGAGCGCAAGGCCCAGGCCGCCAAGGCCGAACAAGCCCTCAAGGACTCTCAGAAAGGGGTTCAGGAACTGCGTCAGGAAGGCATGAACAAGGTTCAGTAGACCGTTCACGCCACGACGTACTTCTCATTGATAAAAGGACGACAGACTATGATGCACAAACACTTGATGATGCCCGCCCTGCTCGCTGCCTGCGTAGCCCTGGCCGCTTGCTCCCACGACCCGAACGCCAATCTTGAACAGGCGCGGACCAATTACAACGGCCTGCAAGCCGACCCGGCGGCGACCAAAGTGGCCGCCCTGGAAACCAAGGACGCGGCGGATTTCCTGGCCAAGGCCGACAAGGCCTACCTGGACCGGGAAGACGAAGCCAAGGTCGACCAACTGGCCTACCTGACCAACCAGCGCGTCGAAGTGGCCAAGCAGACCATCGCCCTGCGCAATGCCGAAGCCGAACTGAAAAACGCTGGTGACGAACGCGCCCGTGCCCTGCTCGACGCGCGCAACGCGCAGATCAAGCAACTGCAAGACAGCCTCAACGCCAAGCAGACCGAGCGCGGTACGCTGGTGACTTTCGGCGACGTGCTGTTCGCCACCAACAAGTCCGACCTGCGCACCAGCGGCATGACGAATGTGAGCAAACTGGCGCAGTTCCTCCAGGAAAACCCGGACCGCAAGGTGATCATTGAAGGCTACACCGACAGCACCGGCTCGGATTCCTACAACCAATCGCTGTCCGAACGCCGCGCCAGCTCGGTGCGTACCGCCCTGGTAAAAATGGGCGTGGACCCGGCCCGCATCGTGACCCAGGGTTACGGCAAGGAGTTCCCGGTGGCCGACAACACCAGCGTCTCGGGCCGCGCCATGAACCGTCGCGTGGAAGTGACCATCTCCAACGACAACCAGCCAGTGGCCCCGCGCTCGACCATGAGCGCCAACTGATCGGCTGAGTAAAACCAAAAAGCCCCGCCTGATTGAAGTCAGGCGGGGCTTTTTATCGGCCAACACAAATCCCCTTGTGGGAGCGGGCTTGCTCGCGAAAGCGTCCGGCCAGCTACCTATGCAGTGACTGACACACCGCCTTCGCGAGCAAGCCCGCTCCCACAGGAGATTTGTGGTGTCGTTGGGATTGGATTACGGCTGCAGTTTTTGTGGTGTTTCCTGCCCCATGCACCGCACCGCGCGTTTCTTCTCGTTGATCAACACACCGGTCAGGCCTTTCTGCTCGGTGTCGAACAACACCAGCACGCCATCAATGCACTGGGCGACCTGCGGCGCCGGTTCCAAGGAGACTTTGTAATCCTCCCCCGGCACGGTCTTGAGCATGGTGAACTGGTTGAGCAGCAACGCATCCTCGGGCTTGGCGAAATGCAGGTAGCCGTAGTACCACAGCACTGCGACGGTGCCCAGGATGCTGCAGATACCGGTGATGATCAGGGGGATGGCGTTACGTTCTTCGCTCATTGCGGGTTCTCTGGTGGTTCAACGGGTGATTTCGGGTAGTTCGGGACCTCGCCCAGGCGGCGCAGGCCGTCAAAGTGCCGGGGATCGTCGAGGTAGCGCAGCATCACGGTGCGCCACGTCGGGTCGGCGAAGGTCTGCACATGGCCGCCCCGCGTCAACTGCAGGACCCGCGGCGGCGGCGCAGCTTGATACAAGCGGATGCCATTGGAAAGGGGCACGATGGGGTCGTCGAGGCTGTGGTAGATCAACTTCGGCACGCCGTTCAACTGCGCCACGGAGCTGATCGCGCTGTCACCGTCCGGCACCAGCCAGGACAACGGCACCTGGAACGGCCAGGTCAGCCACGAGGTACTCAGGGCAAAACGCCCGACGTCGCGATAGCTGGCGGGCACGCCATCGAGCACCAGGGCCTTGAGCTGCCGTTGGCGCTGGGGATGTTCGACCAGATAATGCACCGCCAGCGCGCCGCCCAGGCTCTGACCGAGCAGCACCAGCGGCTTGCCCTGGACCTCGGGCGACTGGTCGAGCCATTGGAACGCCGCGTCGATGTCCTGGTAGATCGCCGGCAGGCTCGGCTCGCCTTCGGACACGCCATAACCCCGATAATCGACCATCAACACTTGGTAGCCCTGCTCTGGCAACCACCAGCTCCCGCCCAGGTGCCACGCCAGGTTGCCGCCGTTGCCGTGCAAATGCAGGACCGTGCCCTTGATCTCCACGCCTGGTTTGACGGGCAGCCACCAGCCCCGGAGCTTGAGATTGTCAGCGGTGGTCAGGGTGACGTCGCGGTACTCGAGCCTGGCCCGCTCCGGGGTAAACGGCAGGCCGCGTTCGGGGTAGAACAGCAGGGAGCTGCAACCGCCCAGGGCCAGCAGCAGGCAGATGATGCCGAGGGTTCGCATCCGGTGAAGCCTCGCAAAAAATCAGAGTTGGAACACCGTCCTTTGTGGGAGCGGGCTTGCTCGCGAAGGCGGTGTGTCAGTCAATATTATCCTTAGCTGACACACCGCTTTCGCGAGCAAGCCCGCTCCCACAGGGGGACGGTGTTGTGATTAAAGAATATTGGAATAATCCGCTTCGATCCGGTCCAGGCTCAGATGGTTCAGGAAGTTGGAGAAACACATCCAGGCCGACAGGGCATTCATGTCGCGGAATTGCTCAGGCAAGTATTTAGGCGGCACCACCAGGCCTTCGTCCACCAACTGGCGCAACGTGCGCATGTCCTCGAGGGTGGTCTTGCCGCAGAACAGCAGCGGCACCTGCTCCAGCTTGCCTTTGCGCACGGCCAACTGAATGTAGTTGTAAACCATGATGAAGCCCTTGAGGTAGGACAAGTCTTTGGTGAATGGCAGCCCGGTGGGCACCGAGCCACGGAACACCCGACTGGCGTTGCCGTAGCTTTCGGCCATTTCAAAACCCTGCTCGCGGAAGAACTCGAAGACCTGCAGGAAATCGGCGCCCTCCTCCACCATGTGAATGGCCCGGGTGCGGTTGGTCAGTTTGCGCAGGCGACTCGGGTAGGAGGCGAAGGTGATGATCTCCATCAGGATCGCCAGGCCCTCCTGGGTCACCGTGGATGAGGGCGGGCCCTTGGACAGGAAGGTGCAGATCGGCTGGTTCAACCCATTGAGGGTGGTGCCGACGTGCACCAGCCCTTCGTGGACCTCCAGCGCCCGTACGTCGCGCTCGTTGAACATCGCATCGGTGCGGATCTTGATGTAGTCGGCGCCCGCCGCCGCGTCGGCGACGATGCCATCGGACTCGAACACGCGGATGGTTTCCTCGGCTTCGCCGAACACCCGGTTGAGGCGATGCTGCAACAGGCTGACGGCTTCCTTGGCGCTGAGGACCTTCGGCTCGTCCTTGAGGTCGCCACGGCCATCGATGTTGTTCAGGTAGTCGGAGAGCATCAGGCCCAGGTCGGCCAGGGTCGGGTCGCCGGCGTGGAAGGCATCGGAGGCAGCGCCATAGAGCTCCTGGGAAATCAGCCCGAAATCCTCGGTGCCACGCGCTTCGAGCATGCGCACCACCATGCGGTATTCCTTGCACATGCGACGCATGATCTGGCCCACCGGGTTGAACTGCCCCAGTTGGCGGGTGATGTCACGCTCGATGTTCTGGAACTCCAGCTTTACTTTGCTGGAATCAAAAGACAGGGGCCGGTTGAGGTAATAGTCGCGATCCACCGCAGGCATTTCCTTGCCCTTGGCCTTGAGGAACCCCTTGCGGATGTTCTCGTCCCACTTCACCGCGTCGAGAATGCGAATCGGCGTTTGCGCCAGCACAATGCGATCGGACAAGGTGCGTATCGTCTGCTGGTAATCGTCCACCGAAAACTCCTGTGAAAAAACGTCCGCTTGTTGCAATTATTGGGATTTGGCCAGTCGCTGGTAACGCACGGCTTCCGAAAACACATCGGAATTGGCCGGGTCGTCTAGGTAGTTGAAAACCTTGTTCATGTCGCTGTCCACCAGCACACCGTCGCCTTCTTCGCTCTGGTTCGGCTGGCCGCTGAGGATCTTCTGGCCGATGGCCTGGTTGATCTGCTCCAGGTCCAGGTTGTAGACCACCAGTTCCTGTTTATCGGTCAATTCGAAACCGGCGATCAGGAAATGTCCACCGTAGCGGGCCGGCACCTTGGCCGACAGGTACCAGCGACTGCCATGACGGGAGACGGTCAAGGGGACGGCTTCGCGCTCATGGGGCTGGGCCCTGAAGTAGCTGATGGCCTGGTAGCGGTGCTTGCCGACTTGCGTCAGCTCCAGGTTCAACGGTTCGCCCCAGGCATTGGTGCTGGTCCATTGGCCGAGCAGGCCATCGGGCGCGGCTTCGCTGTTGGGTAACGGCGCCTTGAAGGACACCAGGCAACCACTGAGCAGTAGCAACGACGCGGCCAGTACAACGGCAGGCCAGGCTTTCATTTGAACTCCCTATGGCACAGGTCGCTTTATCCCCTGTGGCGAGGGAGCTTGCTCCCGCTTGAGTGCGCAGCGCTCACAAAAAAGGGGCTGCTGCGCAGCCCAGCGGGAGCAAGCTCCCTCGCCACAAGGGCTGTGGTGAACCCATCTGGATCACACCGACGCCAATACCAGGTGCATGTAGCGGGTCAGGATGCCGAGCATGTCTTCATCGGCTACCGGCTCGGCGCCATTGAGCAAGCCCTGATATTCCATCCGTCCGATAATCGCCGTCAACACTTTGGCATCCTGTTGCGGTTCGCGGGAGCCTAAAACCTGGAAAAACTGACACGTGCCATGCAGCAAAATCTGCTGGTGGGAACGCACCAACTCCGCCAGGCGTGGGTTGAGCAGCGCTTCCTGACGAAAGGCCTGCTCGGCCATCAGGTACTCGCGACGGCTGTCCAGTTGATGCCGCACGTAGTCGGCGGTCATCCGCGCGATGTCGTCCGCCAGTTGCGAGCGCGACTGGGCGCTGCCGTCACCATAGGCGACCATTTCCCGCAGAAGGCCTTCGTTGTTGGCCCACAGCTTGCCCATGAACGCCGCGCTGCGTTCCACATACTGGGCGAAGGTATCGGTGAGCAAATCGTCGATGTCCTTGAAATAGTACGTAGTGGCCGACAGCGGCACGCCCGCTTCGGCGGCCACCGCACGGTGACGCACCGCACGCACGCCATCGCGCACCACGATGCGCATGGCCGCGTCGAGAATCTCCTGGCGACGCTGCTCACTGCCCTGTCGGCTGGCCTTGCGGCCCTGGTACTGAACACTTTCAGCGACAGCCGTGGCGACGCCCGCTGCACCTTCTGAAGCCATTGCACGATTCACGACAGGTCTTCCTCGCTCTTTGAAAAAGTAACCAATTGATACGTTTGTACCAGACAGGCAATAAAAAGCCGCCCATCGAGGCGGCTTTTTATTTGAAACAATTACGCTTGGGGCCGCATGTGCGGGAAGAGGATCACATCCCGGATCGACGGTGAGTTGGTCAACAACATCACCAGGCGATCGATGCCGATGCCTTCGCCAGCGGTCGGCGGCATGCCGTACTCCAGGGCGCGCACGAAGTCGGCATCGTAGTGCATGGCTTCGTCGTCGCCGGCGTCCTTGTCGGCCACCTGGGCCATGAAACGCTCGGCCTGGTCTTCGGCATCGTTGAGCTCGGAGTAGGCGTTGGCGATTTCACGACCACCGATGAACAGCTCGAAACGGTCGGTCACGCTTGGGTTCTCGTCGTTGCGACGGGCCAGCGGCGACACTTCGAACGGGTACTGGGTGATGAAGTGCGGCTGTTCCAGCTTGTGCTCGACCAGTTCTTCGAAAATCATCACTTGCAACTTGCCCAGGCCTTCGAAGCCGAGGACCTTGGCGCCGGCCTTCTTGGCGATGGCGCGGGCCTTGTCGATGTCGTTCAGGTCATCGGCAGTCAGTTCAGGGTTGTACTTGAGGATCGAGTCGAACACCGACAGGCGCACGAACGGCTCGCCGAAGTGGAACACCTTGTCGCCGTACGGCACGTCGGTAGTGCCCAGGACCAACTGCGCCAGCTCGCGGAACAGTTCCTCGGTCAGGTCCATGTTGTCTTCGTAGTCGGCGTAGGCCTGGTAGAACTCGAGCATGGTGAACTCGGGGTTGTGCCGGGTCGAAACGCCTTCGTTACGGAAGTTGCGGTTGATCTCGAAGACTTTTTCGAAGCCACCGACCACCAGACGCTTGAGGTACAGCTCCGGCGCGATGCGCAGGAACATTTCCATGTCCAAGGCGTTGTGGTGGGTTTCGAACGGCTTGGCCGCCGCGCCGCCGGGGATGGTCTGCAGCATCGGCGTCTCGACTTCCAGGAAGTCACGCTTCATCAGGAAGCTGCGGATGTGGGCGATGACTTGCGAGCGGACGCGGAAGGTCTGGCGCACGTCTTCGTTGACGATCAGGTCGACGTAGCGCTGGCGATAGCGTTGTTCGGTGTCGGTCAGCCCGTGGTGCTTGTCCGGCAGCGGGCGCAGGGACTTGGTCAGCAGGCGCACGTTGGTCATCTCGACGTACAGGTCGCCCTTGCCGGAACGGGCCAGGGTGCCTTCGGCGGAGATGATGTCGCCCAGGTCCCAGGTCTTGACGGCGGCCAGGGTTTCTTCCGGCAGGGTCTTGCGGTTGACGTAGACCTGGATGCGCCCGGTCATGTCCTGGATCACCATGAACGAACCACGGTCGAGCATGATACGACCGGCCACCTTGACTGGAATCGCCGCCTCGGCCAGCTCTTCCTTGGTCTTGTCCGCGTACTTCTTCTGCAAGGCGTCGCAGTACGAATCGCGGCGGAAGTCGTTGGGGAAGGCCTGGCCCTTGGCGCGCTCGGCAGCAAGCTTTTCCTTGCGCAGGGCGATCAGGGAGTTTTCTTCCTGTTGCAGGGCTTGCGGGTCGAGTTCTAGGTCGCTCATGTCTTTAAGGATTCCATCACAGGTTCGTTGCCCCCGGCCCGGGCCGGAGTTTGCGGGCGAGCCGCGCTTTCTGTGCAAGCGTGGCCCGTCCGCCGCATGGGTGTCGCGTTACAGCCCTTGTTTGAGGCTGGCGATCAGGTATTCATCGATATCGCCGTCGAGCACCTTGTCGCAATCACTGCGTTCGATACTGGTCCGCAGGTCCTTGATCCGCGAGGCGTCGAGCACGTACGAACGGATCTGGTGACCCCAGCCGATGTCCGACTTGGTGTCTTCCAGGGCCTGGGACGCCGCGTTGCGCTTCTGCACTTCCTGCTCGTACAGGCGGGCCCGCAGCATCTTCATCGCGGTGTCTTTGTTGGCGTGCTGGGAACGTTCGTTCTGGCAACTGACCACGGTGTTGGTCGGTACGTGGGTGATCCGTACGGCCGAGTCGGTGGTGTTGACGTGCTGGCCACCGGCCCCGGAGGAACGGTAGGTGTCGATGCGCAGGTCCGCCGGGTTGATCTCGATTTCGATGTTGTCATCGATTTCCGGCGAAACGAACACGGCCGAGAACGAGGTGTGGCGACGGTTGCCGGAGTCGAACGGGCTCTTGCGCACCAGGCGGTGCACGCCGATCTCGGTCCGCAGCCAGCCAAAGGCGTATTCGCCCTTGATGTGCACGGTGGCGCCCTTGATCCCGGCGACTTCACCGGCCGACAGCTCCATGATGGTAGCGTCGAAACCGCGTTTGTCGGCCCAGCGCAGGTACATGCGCAGCAGGATGTTGGCCCAGTCCTGGGCTTCGGTGCCGCCGGAACCGGCCTGGATGTCCAGGTAGGCGTTGTTCATGTCCATCTCGCCGCTGAACATGCGACGGAATTCCAGCTTGGCGAGGTTCTCGTCCAGGCGGGTCAGCTCGGCGACGACATCGCCGACCGCGCCTTCGTCGTTCTCTTCGACAGCCATGTCCAGCAGGTCGCGGCAATCGGCCAGGCCGCTGGACAGCTCGTCCAGGGTCTCGACGATCTGCGCCAGCGCAGAACGCTCGCGGCCCAGCTCCTGGGCGTACGAAGGGTTGTTCCAGACATTCGGATCTTCAAGCTCGCGATTGACTTCGGTCAGGCGCTCATGCTTTTGATCGTAGTCAAAGATACCCCCGAATAGTTTCGGAGCGCTCGGACAGGTCCTTGATGGTGTTAAGGATCGGGTTGATTTCCATGGCGGGCAGCACTCGTTGGCGAACTTTTGAAAGCCGGCGAGTATAACGTAATCAAGCGCCAGCGGCAGCCCGCCTGGCGGCTTTAGGGGCAATGAGGTTCAGCGTCCGGCCCCTGTGGCGAGGGAGCTTGCTCCCGCTGGGTTGCGCAGCAGCCCCAAAACGGCCCCCTCAATCGACCTGGCACACCGAGCCAACTGGTTTCAGGGCCGCTGCGCGCCCCAGCGGGAGCAAGCTCCCTCGCCACAAAGGCATCCCTGCCGACATTCAGGATGGCTTATTCAACCCCAACCCGATTACGCCCATTGTGCTTGGCCAGGTACAACCCCTTGTCCGCCGCCGAGATCAGCTGACGGCTGTCGCCACCCTGCTGGGGAGTGAAGGTCGAGACGCCGATGCTGATGGTCAGGTTTTCGCCGCCGTCGGGCGTGGCGTGGGGGATTTTCAGGGCGACGACGCTCTGGCGCAGTTTCTCGGCCATCAGCCGGGCGCCGCCTGGCGAGGTGCCGGGCAGCACCAGGGCGAACTCCTCGCCGCCGTAGCGGGCCGGCAGGTCGGACGGCCGACTGCACGCCTCGCGGATGGCCGTGGCGACCTTGCGCAGGGCTTCGTCGCCTTCCAAGTGGCCGAAGTTGTCGTTGTAGGACTTGAAGTAGTCCACGTCGATCATCAGCAGTGACAGTTGGCTCTGGTCGCGCATCGCCCTGCGCCATTCCAGTTCCAGGTACTCATCGAAGTGCCGGCGGTTGGACAGCCCGGTCAGGCCATCGGAGTTCATCAAGCGTTGCAGCACCAGGTTGGTGTCGAGCAATTGCTGCTGGCTGACCCGCAATGCGCGATAGGCCGCGTCGCGCTGCAACAGCATCATGTAGGAACGCGAGTGATAGCGGATGCGCGCCACCAGCTCGATGTTGTCCGGCAATTTGACCAGGTAGTCGTTGGCCCCGGCGGCGAACGCCGCGCTCTTGATCAGCGGGTCCTCCTTGGTGGACAGGACAATGATCGGGATATCGCGGGTGGACGGATGGTTACGGTACTCGCGCACCAGGCTCAGGCCGTCGAGGCCGGGCATCACCAGGTCCTGGAGAATCACCGTCGGCTTGATGCGCACCGCGTGGGCGATGGCCTGGTGGGGATCGGAGCAGAAGTGGAAGTCGATGTTGTCTTCATTCGACAGCCCGCGCCGCACCGCCTCGCCGATCATCGCCTGGTCGTCGACGAGCAGGACCATGGCGGCGTTCTCATCGCGCTTGAATTCGTCGAGCTGCAAATCAGTCATGATGGCTTACCTGGGTACGGCCTGGGGCAAGGTTCGCGGGGTTCTTCATGGGGTCACAATCTCCAACAGCCGTGGCGCAATGGCGTCCAGGGCAAGAATATGGACGGCGGCGTCGATGGCGGCCGCCGCTTTGGGCATGCCGTACACCGCACTGCTGCGCTGGTCCTGGGCGATGGTCACATAGCCCTGCTGGCGCATGAGTCTAAGCCCTTGCGCACCGTCGCGGCCCATGCCGGTGAGCAATACGCCCACCGCGTCGCCGCTCCAGTACCGGGCGACACTTTCAAAAAACACGTCGATGGAGGGCCGGTAGATCTCGTTCACCGGCTCGGCGGTATAGGCCAGGGTGCCGTCCTTCAACAAACGCAGGTGATGGTTGGTCCCGGCCAGCAACACCGTGCCGCTTTGCGGCGTCTCGCCGTGCCGGGCCAGGCGCACCGTGTGGCCCGACACACTGCCCAGCCATGCGGCCATGCCCGCGGCGAACACCTCGTCCACATGCTGGATCAGCACGATCGCCGGGGCAAAGTCTCGCGGCAGGGCCTTGAGCAACACCTCCAGCGCCGCGGGCCCGCCGGCCGACGACCCGATGGCCACCAGGCTCTTGCGCGACACCGCCGCGCGCTGGGCCGTCGGTGCGGGGCGCTCACGCTTGTTGCGCTCACCGATCAGCCAGCCGATGTTGGTGATCTTGCGCAGCAGCGGCGCAGCAGCGTCCGCCGGGTTACCGACGCCCAGGGCCGGGGTATCGACCACATCCAGCGCGCCATGGCCCATGGCCTCGAACACCCGGTGGACATTCTGCTGGCTGTCTCCGGTCACAATCACGATAGCGCATGGGCTGTCGGCCATGATCCGCCGGGTAGCCTCCACGCCATCCATGATCGGCATGAACAGGTCCATCAGGATCAGGTCCGGGGTGTATTCGGCGCAACGCTGCACTGCCTCGGCACCGTTGGCGGCGACCCAGACCAGTTGGTGCGTCGGCTCGAACGCCAGGGCGCGGCGCAGGGCCTCGACCGCCAGGGGCATGTCATTGACGATGGCGATCTTCAAGCGCGTGCCCCTCCGATCAATTCGACCACGGCGTCGAGCAAGGCGTCGTCGTGGAAACTCGCCTTGGCCAGATAATAGTCGGCGCCGGCGTCGAGGCCACGGCGACGATCTTCTTCGCGATCCTTGTAGGACACCACCATCACTGGCAGCGATTGCAAGCGGTTGTCGCGCCGCAACAGCGACACCAGTTCGATGCCGTCCATGCGTGGCATGTCGATGTCCGTGATCAACAAATCGAAATCCTCCGAGCGCAATGCATTCCAGCCATCCATGCCATCCACCGCCACTGCTACGTCATAGCCGCGACCCCGCAACAACTTGCGTTGCAGCTCACGCACGGTCAGGGAATCGTCCACCACCAGGATCCGCTTGCGGGGTGCCTGGGCCTGGTTTTGCCGGGCGATGCGCTCCAGACGCCCGGTATCGAGCAGCTTGTCCACCGACCGCAACAAGTCTTCGACATCGACAATCAACACCACCGAGCCATCGTCGAGCAAGGCCCCGGCGGAAATGTCCTGGACCTTGCCCAGGCGCTCGTCCAGGGGCAGGACCACCAGGGTGCGCTCGCCGATGAACCGCTCCACCGCCACGCCGTAGATCGTCTCGCGCTCGCGGATCACCACGACCTTGAGGGTCTGGCTGCCGTTCTGCGTCGATGGGCGATTGAGCAACTGGCTGGCGGCGACCAAGCCGATATGCCGGCCTTCGTGCCAGAAATGCTGGCGCCCTTCGACCTGGACGATGTCTTCCGGCGCCAGGTCGCACATGCGTTCGATGTGGGCCAGGGGGAAGGCGTACGCTTCACCGCCGACCTCAACCACCAGGCTGCGCACCACCGACAGCGTCAGCGGCACCTCGAGATGGAAACGACTGCCCTCGCCCGCCGTCTGCTCCAGCACCACCGCCCCGCGCAACTGCCGGACCATGTGCTGGACGGCGTCCAGGCCAACGCCGCGCCCGGACACTTCGGTGACTGTGTCGCGCAGGCTGAAACCGGGCAGGAACAGGAAGGTCAGCAGTTCCTCCTCGCTCAGGCTGGCGGCGGTTGGCTCAGGAGAAAGGCCGCGCTCGACGATGCTGCGGCGCACCCGCTCCAGGTCCACCCCGGCGCCATCGTCCGCCAGCTCCAAGACCAGCAGGCCGGCTTGATGAGAAGCGCGCAAGCGGATCAGGCCTTCGGCGGGCTTGCCGGCCAGTACCCGTTGTTCCGGGGTTTCGATGCCGTGGTCCACGGCGTTGCGCAGCAAGTGGGTCAGTGGCGCTTCGAGCTGTTCCAGCACGTCGCGATCGACCTGGGTTTTCTCGCCTTCGATCTCCAGACGCACCTGTTTGCCCAGGCTGCGGCCCAGGTCACGGACCATGCGTGCCTGGCCCGACAGGACATCGGCGAACGGCCGCATGCGACAGGCCAGCGCTGTGTCGTACAGCACCTGCGCCCGCTGGCTGGCCTGCCAGGCGAACTCATCCAGCTCGGCGGTTTTCTGCGCCAGCAACTGCTGGGTTTCGGCGAGCAAGCGGCGAGCATCGCCCAGGGCTTCCTGGGCTTGCAGGCTCAGGGCGTGGTCCTTGAGGTGCAGGTTCAGCTCTTCAAGGGCGCGCAAGCCGGTGCCTTGCTGGCGCTTGAGCCGTTGCATCGCCGCCAGCCAAGGCTTGAGGCGCTGGGTCTCCACCAGGGACTTGCTTGACAGGTCGAGCAAGCTGTTGAGGCGTTCGGCCGTGACCCGCAAGACCCGCTCGCCGCCTTCGGTGACCCGTTTGCGCTTGGGGGCAGGCTCCGTTGCGGCGAGCGGTTCCGGCACGGACGGCTCGACGCTGACGGGTTCGACAGGCGTCTCGATTTTTGTCGGTACCTGCACTGGTTGTTGTGCAGCGTTGGGATCGAGCAGGCGCCCCATCAACGCCACATAGGCGTCGATGTCCGGCGCGCCAACGCTGTTGCCGGGGGTGGCGATGCGCGTCAGCAAGTCGGTGCCTTGCAGCAAGGCGTCGATGTGCTCGGCGCCCAGCACCAGGCGCCGCTCCTGGGCGCTGACCAGGCAATCTTCCATCACGTGGGCCACGCTAACCCCGGCATCCACCCCGACAATGCGCGCCGCACCCTTGAGGGAGTGCGCCGCGCGCATGCATGACTCAAGGTACTCGGCCTGGGTCGGATCGCGCTCCAGGGCCAGCAGGCCGGTGCTCAGCACCTGGACCTGGGCTTCGGCTTCCAGGCTGAACAGTTCCAGCAGCGAGGCGTCGCGCATTTGGTCGGGGGTCATGACAGGCTCCGGGCCACGGCGGTCAGCAACTGTTCTTCATCCAACCAGCGCAAGCTGCGCCCCTTATACGGCAGCACGCCACGGGTGTACTTGCCCGCCGACGGCGACGCGTTCGCCAAAATACGTTCATCGATGGCGTGGATGCCGTCCACCTCATCCACCGGCACCACCACCGGCCCGCCCTTGGCCGCGACGATCAACATGCGCGGCATGACCCGTGTACCGGCCACCGCCGCCGCGCCGGGCTCCAGGTCCAGCAGCTCCACCAGCGACAGGCAGGCCACCAGCGCCCCGCGCACATTCGCCACGCCCAGCAGGGCCCGTGAGCGTTGGTGGGGCAACGAGTGAATCGGCTGCAACGGCGCCACTTCCACCAGGCTGCGCGTGGTCAGGCCCAGCCATTCCTCGCCGAGGCGGAACATCAGCAACGAGCGCGTGACCACATCGTTGTCTACCGGGGCCAGGGACAAATCCCGCTGATCCTGCGGCAAGGCATAACGGTCGAGCAGCCGAGTCGCGGCCGCCGAATACACCGAGCAATTGCGGCAATGAATATGCTCGACCAACAGCGGGCAGGATTTATCGCCATGCACGCCGATGCGGTTCCAGCAATCGTCGATGGCCTGGGCATCGTCATGGGTGATGGTGTAGGAAGCCGAACCGCTCATCGTTTGTGCTCACTGTCTGCCGTGCGCCCGCTGCGGGCGGCGCGTTCCTGCAACCGACGGGCTCCGGCCGCGTCTCCCTGGGAAGCCAGCAGCGCCGCCAGATGCACCAGGGCCTCGGCGTGTTGCGGTTCAAGATAAAGCGCCTTGCGATAAAAACCCTGGGCTTGCAGCGCGCTACCGGCCATGTCGCTGAGCAGGCCCAACCAATAGAACACCTGGGCGTTCGGCGCGTGGCTGCGCAGGTATTCTTCACATGCCGCGCGGGCTTCGGCGCTTTTGCCGCCGTTGGCCAGGGCCGCGATATTGGCCAGCAAGCTCGCGGCGTCGCTGCTCTTGGGTGGGGCAATCGGTGTCACGCTCGCGGCAAACGGCCGCGGCCGAACCACCGGCGGGATGACACGAGGCGCTGGCTGACGAATCGGTAGCGGCGGAGGTATCAAGGCCGGCAACGGTTGTGGCTCCGGCGCCCCCTGACGGCTGAAAGCGAATGATTGGGCAATCCCGATCGAGCGCATGCCCAGGCGCCCCAGCAGGCTGCCTTCGGCAGGGCCGATAAACAGCACGCCGTCCTGATGGGTCAAGCGCTTGAGCACCTCGAACACCTGCTGCTGGGTCGGCTGGTCGAAATAGATCAGCAGGTTGCGACAGAACACAAAGTCGTAGGGGGCCTCGTTCGCCAGCAAGGCCGGATCCAGCAGGTTGCCTACTTGCAAGCGCACCTGTTCGCGCACCCGTTCGCTGAGGCGGTAGCCTTCGTCTTCGGCGTCGAAGTGCCGCTCGCGAAAACCCAGGTCGGCGCCCCGAAAGGAATTCCTGCCGTAACGCGCGTCCTTGGCCCGCGCCACCGACAGCGGGCTGACGTCCATGCCGTCCACCTTGAATTGATGGGGCCCCAAGCCGGCGTCGAGCAAGGCCATGGCGATGGAATAGGGTTCTTCGCCGGTGGAGCACGGCAAACTGAGGATGCGCAGCGCACGCAGGTGCTTGATCTCCGCCAGGCGCTTGACGGCCAGCCTGGCGAGGGTCGCAAAGGACTCGGGGTAGCGGAAGAACCAGGTCTCCGGGACGATCACCGCTTCGATCAACGCCTGCTGTTCCGGGGCCGAATGCTGCAGGGCCTGCCAATACTCATCGGCGGTTCGCCCAGGCACGGCACTGATCCGTTGGCGCACGGCGCGCTCAATGATCGCGGTGCCGACGGAGGTCACATCGAGGCCGATGCGCTCCTTGAGAAAATCGAAAAACCGTTGGTCGTTGTTCATGGCGCTGCCTCGAGGTCGTCGAGGCTCAGCGGCGTAGCAGGAAACAGCAGCGCTCGAACGGATTCGTCGAGCAGGTCATTGACCCGCACCCATTGCAGCAACCCAAGGGCATCTTCGCGGACCGGTCCAAGGTACGGCGCCTGCCGATTGTCCAGGCCATAGGGTTTGAAATCGACCGGATCACAGCGCAGGGTGTCGGTCGCCTGTTCCAGGATCAATCCCAGGACTTGCCCGGTTTGTTGTGTATCGCCTTGATAACGCACCAGCACCAGACGCGTGCTGGTCCGGGGTTCGGCGCTCCGGCCGAACGTCAGGGCGCACAGGTCGATCACCGGCACCACGGTGCCGCGCCAGGCAAACACCCCCGCCACCCAGGACGGCGCCCGGGCGATCGGCTTGAGGGGCAGGCGCGGCAGCACTTCCACTACATCGGTGGCCTGCAGGGCGTAACGTTCGTTGCCGATGCAGAACACCAGGAACAACGTCTGGCGGGCCGTCGCTGCGACGCCACGCCGGGTCTCGAGCTCGCCCATCAGACTTTGAAACGCGAGACGCCGCTGCGCAGCCCCACGGCGACCTGGCTCAGCTCGTCGATGGCGGAGCTGGCCTGGCGCAGGGACTCCACGGTCTGGCTGCTGGCATCGCCAAGTTGCACCAGGGCGTGGTTGATCTGTTCGGCGCCAGTGGCCTGGGCCTGCATGCCTTCGTTGACCATCAATACCCGCGGCGCCAGAGCCTGGACCTGATGGATGATCTGCGACAGTTGCTCGCCGATCTGCTGCACTTCGGCCATGCCACGGCGCACTTCCTCGGAAAACTTGTCCATGCCCATCACACCGGCCGATACCGCGGATTGGATCTCGCGCACCATCTGTTCGATGTCATAGGTCGCTACGGCGGTCTGGTCGGCCAAGCGCCGTACTTCCGTGGCCACCACGGCGAAACCGCGCCCGTACTCACCGGCCTTCTCGGCCTCGATGGCGGCGTTGAGGGATAACAGGTTGGTCTGGTCGGCCACTTTGACGATGGTCACCACCACCTGGTTGATGTTGCCGGCCTTCTCGTTGAGGATCGCCAGCTTGGCGTTCACCAGGTCGGCGGCGCCCATCACCGAATGCATGGTTTCCTCCATGCGCGCCAAGCCTTGCTGGCCAGAGCCGGCGGCCACCGAGGCCTGGTCGGCGGCGGTGGAAACTTCGGTCATGGTGCGCACCAGGTCCCGGGAGGTGGCGGCGATTTCCCGGGACGTCGCGCCGATCTCGGTGGTGGTGGCGGCGGTTTCCGTGGCCGTGGCCTGCTGCTGGCGCGAGGTGGCGGCAATTTCGGTGACCGAGGTGGTGACCTGCACGGATGAGCGCTGGGCCTGGGATACCAGCGAGGTCAGTTCGGCCATCATGTCGTTGAAGCCGGTTTCCACGGCACCGAATTCGTCCTTGCGCGCCAGGTTCAGGCGTCCGCTCAGGTCACCGCTGCGCATGATCTCGAGGATCTCGACGATGCGGTTCATCGGCCCCATGATCGCCCGCATCAGCAGCAGGCCACAGAGTACCGCGACGATCAGCGCGACCAGGAACGACAGGCCCATGGCGACCTTGGCCGCCGTCACCGCATCGCCAATGGTCAGGGTGGCGCTTTGTGCCAGCTCGCGATTGCGCTCGATGATCTGGTTCAAGTGTCCGCGACCGTCGAGCCACGCCGTCGTCAGCTCGGTGTTCAGCGCCAGTCGCGCCCCGTCGTAATCCTTGCGCTGATACAGGTCCAGGACCTTCGCCAGGGCCTTGTTGAAGTCCTGGTGGTTGACCTCGAACTCGTCGAAAGAGACTTGGTCGGCCGGGTCCTGGATCAGTTTTTGATAGTTCTGTATTTCTTCGCGCAAGTGCTGCTCGAAACCCTGGTAGCGGGCCTTGTCCTCGGCGGTGATTTCCCGATTCCCGGAAAGGCCGACGATTTGCTGGGTCAGGACGTAGCTGTCGACCCAGCCGCCGCGGATCATCGAGCTGAAATACACCCCCGGAACCGCATCGGCCCGGACCTTTTCTTCACTGTCCTGGATTTTCAGCAACCGTGAATACGAGACAACCACCATCAGCAGCATAATGGCGATGATCACCGCAAAACTCGCCAGGATGCGTTGGCGCAATGTCCAATTCTTCACAGTAAAACCTCGGGCACTTGAAAATGCTGGGGAGTATAGCCGAGGGCGGCGCGGCGTCTGTATGGCGGCGTGGGAGGATTCTGATTGAGCCGAGGCTCACCGGTACTTGAAGAAATGGAACCCGCCCCTGTGGGAGCGGGCTTGCTCGCGAAAGCGGAGTGTCAGTCAACCATGCTGCGACTGACCGGGCGCCATCGCGAGCAGGCTCGCTCCCACAAGGAATAGCGTTGATGCGGCTTTATACAGTCGCCTGGCGCACCTGTTTTTCCAGTTCCACCTTCAACCCCGGCTCCAGCTTGAGTTGGCGCGCCAGTTCATCGAGGTAGGACTTCTCCATGAAGTTTTCCTCATCTACCAGCATCACGCTGGCGATGTACATTTCCGCGGCCATTTCCGGGGTGCTGGCGGCACGGGCGACGTCGGTGGGGTCCAAGGGCTTGTTGAGTTCAGCATGCAGCCAGTGTTGCAGCTCCTGGTCGTTGTCGAGCTTGGTGAACTCGCCTTCGATCAATTGCCGCTCACGCTCGTCCACATGGCCGTCGGCCTTGGCCGCCGCCACCAGCGCCTTGAGGATCGCCTGGCTGTGCTGCTCGACCTGCGCCGGGGGCACGCGGTCGAGGGTCTGCGGTTCGGTTTTCGGCGCGTTGCCCTGCTGGGCCTGCCAGTTGCCATAGGCCTTGTAGGCGATCACGCCCAAGGCCGCCAGGCCGCCATAGGCCAGGGCCTTGCCGCCGAAGTTGCGGGCTTTCTTGTTGCCCAGCAACAGGCCCATGGCCCCGGCGGCCAGTGCCCCGCCACCCGCGCCGGAAAGCATCCCGCCCAGGTTGCCGGAGCCGCCGAGCAAACCGCCCAGGCCACCGGACGACTTGCCCTGTGAACCGCCAGCCTTGTTCTGCAACATTTCCTGGCCGGACTTGAGAAGCTGATCGAGCAATCCACGGGTGTTCATTTGTTGCCTCCACATTTTCGGGTCAACGTAAGGCCCCCAGCCTAGATCGAAAGTGCCCGACGCCGTTGGCGAGATTGCTTCCAGATGTTGCCTGACGCCCCCAGCGGTGCACGTTCCTTTCCTTCTAAAAAAACGATATACACTCCAGCACATCGATAAATCCGCCCACCGGTACGCGTCCATGATGACTCTGCGTCAGATCCGCCATTTCATCGCGGTGGCCGAAACCGGCTCCATCTCCGCCGCGGCGCAAACGGCGTTCATTTCCCAATCCACCTTGACCCTGGCCATCCAGCAACTGGAGCAAGACATCGGCGTCAGCCTGTTCAACCGCCACGCCAAGGGCATGACCCTGACCCACCAGGGCCATCAATTCCTGCGCCAGGCCCACCTGATCCTGGCCACGGTCGACAACGCCAAGCGCAGCCTGCAACAAAGCACCGACCAGGTGGCTGGCCAAGTCACCATTGGCGTCACCAGCCTGGTCGCCGGTTATTACCTGGCGGACCTGCTGACCCGCTTCCAGCGCGCCTACCCCAACGTGGAGATCCGCGTGATGGAGGACGAGCGGCCGTACATCGAACATTTGCTGGTCAGCGGCGAAATCGACGTCGGGGTGCTGATCCTGTCCAACCTGGAGGACCGCCACGCCCTGCAGACCGAAGTCCTGACGCATTCGCCGCACCGTTTGTGGCTACCGGCGCAGCATCCCTTGCTGGAGCACGACAGCATCCACCTGGCCGATGTGGCCCGCGAGCCGCTGATCCAACTGAACGTCGACGAAATGGACCGCAACGCCCAGCGCCTTTGGCGCGGCGCCGGCCTGCAACCCAGGGTCACCCTGCGCACCGCCTCGACCGAAGCAGTGCGCAGCCTGGTAGCGGCGGGGTTGGGCGTGTCGATCCAGCCGGACATGACCTACCGCCCCTGGTCGCTGGAAGGCGACATCATCGAAGCGCGACCGATTGCCGACCTCAACCAGACCCTCGACGTCGGCCTGGCCTGGCGCCGGGGCACGGCGCGACCGGCGTCGGTCGACCCGTTCCTGGCGGTGGCCCGGGAACAGCCTCATGGCGGACGCAAGCCATCTATTTAATCGAATGCAGCCTTGAGTATTTCGAATTTGTCGGCATTGAGGCTGAGCACTAGTCTTGCTGCATCGCCGCAATCCATTGTGGGAGCGAGCCTGCTCGCGAAGCGGTGATACAGATAGACCGCTATCGCGAGCAGGCTCGCTCCCACAGGTTTTATGTTGTAACTGATAGCAGTAGTCACCTCTAAAAAAGAGAAGGCGAACATGGCTGGCACGCAAACCCCGTTGTGCACCGCGTTGCTGATCGACGGGGAACTCGTTCCCGGTGAAGGCGTTGTCGAGCCGATCCTCAACCCGGCCACCGGCGAAGTCGTGGCTCACATCGCCGAGGCCAGTACCGAGCAGGTGGAAGCCGCGATCCTCGCCGCCCACCGCGCCTTCGACGGCTGGTCGCGCACCACGCCACAGCAACGCTCGAACCTGCTGCTGGACATCGCCAGCGCCATCGAACAGAACGCCGATGAGCTGGCCCGCCTCGAAGCCCTGAACTGCGGCAAGCCGCTGCACCTGGCGCGCCAGGATGACCTGAGCGCCACGGTGGATGTCTTTCGTTTCTTCGCCGGTGCCGTGCGCTGCCAGACCGGCCAGCTCAGTGGCGAATACCTGCCCGGCTATACCAGCATGGTGCGCCGCGACCCGATCGGCGTCGTGGCGTCCATCGCGCCGTGGAACTACCCGATCATGATGGCCGCCTGGAAAATCGCCCCGGCCCTGGCCGCGGGCAACACATTGGTATTCAAGCCCTCGGAGCACACGCCGTTGTCGATCCTGGCCTTGGCGCCGATGCTGGCCCGGCTCCTGCCACGGGGCGTGATCAATATCCTCTGCGGCGGTGGCGAAGGGGTGGGCAGCCATCTGGTCAGCCATCCTAAAGTGCGCATGGTTTCGCTGACGGGCGATATCGTCACCGGGCAGAAAATCCTCCAGGCAGCCGCAAAAACCCTCAAGCGCACACACCTGGAACTGGGCGGCAAGGCGCCAGTGATCGTGTGCGACGACGCCGATATCCAAGCCGTGGTCGAAGGCGTGCGCACCTACGGCTATTACAACGCCGGGCAGGATTGCACCGCGGCGTGCCGGATCTACGCCCAGGGCGGAATTCACGACCGGCTGGTGGCCGAGCTCGGCGCGGCGGTCAGCAGCCTGCGCTTTGCCGGCAAGCGCGACGCCGACAATGAGATCGGCCCGCTGATCAGCACCCGCCAGCGCGACCGCGTGGCCAGTTTTGTCGAGCGCGCCCTCGGCCAGCCGCACATCGAGCGCATCACCGGGGCGGCGGTGCATTCCGGTGCTGGCTTCTATTACCAACCCACCCTGCTGGCCGGCTGCAAGCAAAGCGATGAAATCGTCCAGCGCGAGGTGTTCGGCCCGGTCGTGACCGTGACCCGCTTCGACGAACTCAGCCAGGCGGTGGAATGGGCCAATGATTCGGAATACGGCCTGGCGTCCTCGGTATGGACCCAGAACCTGGACAAGGCCATGCAGGTGGCGGCGCGGTTGCAATACGGCTGCACCTGGATCAACAGCCATTTCATGCTGGTCAGCGAAATGCCCCACGGCGGCCTGAAACGTTCCGGCTACGGTAAGGACCTGTCCAGCGATTCGCTCCAGGACTACAGCGTGGTGCGCCATATCATGGCCCGTCACGGCCAGCATCTCTAGATAACAGCACTACTCTAATAACAGGCCAACCATGGCGTTTCATCCTGTTCGAACACTGCCCCGACCATAATTAAAGCAAGAGGGATTTCCATGTACGCGCACAAGACCGCATTGCTCAGTGCACTCACCACAGCGCTGCTGACCAGCGTCAGCCTCCAGGCCGCCGAGCCGCTCAAGGCCGTCGGTGCCGGCGAGGGCCAACTGGATATCGTCGCCTGGCCGGGTTACATCGAACGCGGAGAAAGCGACAAGGCCTACGACTGGGTCACGGGGTTCGAGAAGGAAACCGGCTGCAAGGTCAATGTGAAAACCGCCGCCACGTCCGATGAAATGGTCAGCCTGATGACCAAGGGCGGCTACGACCTGGTCACCGCCTCGGGCGACGCCTCGTTGCGGCTGATTGCCGGCAAGCGCGTGCAGCCGATCAATACCGCGCTGATCGCCAACTGGAAAAACCTCGACCCGCGCCTGAAAGATGCGCCGTGGTACGTGGTCAACCAGCAGACCTACGGCACCCCGTACCAATGGGGCCCGAACGTGCTGATGTACAACACCGAGGTGTTCAAGCAAGCGCCCACCAGTTGGAGCGTGCTGTTCAATGCCCAGGAATTGCCCGACGGCAAGCCGAACAAAGGGCGCGTGCAAGCCTACGATGGTCCGATCTACATCGCCGACGCGGCGCTGTACCTCAAGACCGCCAAGCCTGAACTAGGCATCAAGGACCCGTACCAACTCGACGAAGCCCAGTACAAGGCCGTGCTGGAACTGCTTCGGGCCCAGCAGCCGTTGATCCACCGCTACTGGCACGACACCACGGTACAGATGAGCGATTTCAAGAACGAAGGCGTGGTGGCGTCCGGCGCCTGGCCCTATCAGGTCAACGGCCTGATGAACGAGAAGCAACCGATCGCCTCGACCATTCCGAAAGAAGGCGCCACCGGCTGGGCCGACACAACGATGCTCCACGCCGAGGCCAAGCACCCCAACTGCGCGTACAAGTGGATGGACTGGTCGCTGCAACCGAAAGTCCAGGGTGACGTGGCCGCGTGGTTCGGTTCGTTGCCAGCGGTGCCGGCGGCGTGCAAGGGCAGCGAGCTGCTGGGCGCCGAAGGCTGCAAGACCAACGGCTTCGATCAATTCGACAAGATCGCCTTCTGGAAAACCCCACAGGCCGAGGGCGGCAAGTTCGTGCCGTACAGCCGCTGGACCCAGGATTACATTGCGATCATGGGTGGGCGTTAAACCCCAGCACATAAATGGGAGCGGCCCTTGTGGCGAGGGAGCTTGCTCCCGCTGGTGTGCGAAGCACGCCCAAAACGGACCGACGCGGTATTAGCTGACACACCGCATCGCCTGGTTTTGGGGCGGCTGCGCCACCCAGCGGGAGCAAGCTCCCTCGCCACGGGATCGCCTGCCAATCGTTGAGATTTCATACCCGCCCCGCTTTCTGGAGCCCCGCACCATGACGCTTGCAGTCCAGTTCACCCAGGTATCCCGGCAGTTCGGCGATGTAAAGGCCGTAGACCGGGTCTCCATCGACATCCAGGACGGCGAGTTCTTTTCCATGCTGGGCCCGTCCGGCTCGGGCAAGACCACCTGCCTGCGGCTGATCGCCGGGTTTGAACAACCCAGTGCCGGCTCGATCCGCATCCACGGAGAGGAAGCCACGGGGCTTGCGCCGTATCAGCGGGACGTCAACACGGTGTTCCAGGATTACGCCCTCTTCCCCCACATGAACGTGCGCGACAACGTCGCCTACGGCTTAAAGGTCAAAGGCGTCGCCAAGGCCGAGCGCATCCAGCGCGCCGACGAGGCCCTGGAGATGGTCGCCCTGGGCGGCTACGGCGAACGCAAGCCGGTGCAGCTCTCCGGCGGCCAGCGTCAACGGGTGGCCCTGGCCCGTGCGCTGGTCAATCGGCCGCGGGTACTGTTGCTCGATGAGCCCTTGGGCGCCCTGGACCTGAAGCTGCGTGAACAGATGCAGGGCGAGTTGAAGAAACTGCAGCGCCAGTTGGGCATCACTTTCATTTTCGTCACCCACGACCAGACCGAAGCGCTGTCGATGTCCGACCGCGTGGCGGTGTTCAACAAGGGCCGCATCGAACAAGTCGATACGCCACGCAACCTGTACATGAAACCGGCGACCACCTTCGTCGCCGAATTCGTCGGCACCTCCAACGTGATTCGTGGCGAATTGGCACGGGAACTGAGCGGTTATCCACAGCCGTTCTCGATCCGTCCGGAACACGTGCGTTTCGCCGAGGGCCCGTTGGCCAATGGTGAGGTCGAAGTCCACGGCCTGCTGCACGACATCCAGTACCAGGGCAGCGCCACACGCTATGAGCTGAAACTTGCCAACGGCCAGACCCTGAACCTCAGCCAGGCCAACACACAGTGGCAGGACAACGCAGCCCCGCACCAGGCCGGCCAACAGCTGAGCGTTCGCTGGGCCCGTGAGGCGATGGTCACGCTGCACGACGCCGTCAGTGGCGAGGTGTGAGATGAACACGCTGGCCATCGCTCCAACGCCTGCACCCGGTTCGCCGCTGCGGCGTTTTTCCAACCTGCTGTACCGACGGCCCAACCTGTACCTGTCGCTATTGCTGGTGCCGCCGCTGCTGTGGTTCGGCGCGATCTACCTTGGCTCGCTGCTGACCTTGCTGTGGCAGGGTTTCTACACCTTCGATGACTTCACCATGGCGGTGACGCCGGACCTGACCCTGGCGAACTTCACGGCGCTGTTCCAGCCGTCGAACTTCGACATCATTTTGCGCACCCTGAGCATGGCCATTGCGGTGTCCATCGCCAGCGCCATCGTCGCGTTCCCGATCGCCTACTACATGGCGCGCTACACCCGCGGCAAGACCAAGGCGTTTTTCTACATCGCAGTCATGCTGCCAATGTGGGCCAGCTATATCGTCAAGGCCTATGCCTGGACGCTGCTGCTGGCCAAGGGCGGCGTGGCGCAGTGGTTCGTCCAGCACCTGGGCCTGGGGCCGGTGCTGCAGTTCGTGCTGGGGATCCCGGGCGTGGGCGGCAGCACCTTGTCCACCTCACACCTGGGGCGTTTCCTGGTGTTCGTCTACATCTGGCTGCCGTTCATGATCCTGCCGATCCAGGCGTCCCTGGAGCGTCTGCCGCCGTCGCTGCTGCAAGCCTCGGCGGACTTGGGCGCCAGGCCGCGCCAGACGTTCATGCAAGTGATCCTGCCACTGTCGATCCCCGGCATTGCCGCCGGCTCGATCTTCACTTTCTCGCTGACCCTGGGGGACTTCATCGTGCCGCAACTGGTAGGCCCACCGGGCTACTTCGTCGGCAGCATGGTCTACGCCCAGCAAGGCGCCATCGGCAACATGCCCATGGCCGCGGCGTTCACCCTGGTACCCATCGTGCTGATCGCGATCTATCTATCCGTCGTCAAGCGACTGGGGGCATTCGATGCACTCTGACTCTCAAGACCGAGCCTCGTGGGGCTTGCGGATTACGGCGTGGGGCGGATTGGTGTTCCTGCACTTTCCGATCCTGATCATCTTCCTCTACGCCTTCAATACTGAAGATGCGGCGTTCAGTTTTCCGCCCAAGGGCCTGACCCTGAAGTGGTTCAGCGTCGCCTTCTCACGCCCGGACGTGCTGGAGGCGATCAAGCTGTCGTTGCAGATCGCGGCCATCGCCACGCTGATCGCCATGGTGCTTGGCACCCTGGCCTCGGCGGCGCTGTACCGCCGCGATTTCTTCGGCAAACAGGGCATTTCGCTGATGCTGATCCTGCCAATTGCCTTGCCGGGGATCATCACCGGCATAGCACTGCTGGCGACCTTCAAGACCCTGGGCATCGAACCGGGGATGTTCACCATCATCGTCGGCCATGCAACCTTCTGCGTGGTGATCGTCTACAACAACGTCATCGCCCGCCTGCGCCGTACTTCCCACAGCCTGATCGAAGCCTCGATGGACCTGGGCGCCGACGGTTGGCAGACCTTTCGCTACATCATCTTGCCTAACCTGGGGTCGGCCCTGCTGGCCGGTGGGATGCTGGCGTTTGCGCTGTCGTTCGACGAGATCATCGTCACCACCTTCACCGCCGGCCACGAACGCACCCTGCCGCTGTGGCTGCTCAACCAGCTCAGCCGCCCACGCGACGTGCCGGTGACCAACGTGGTGGCGATGCTGGTGATGATGGTCACGATGCTGCCGATATTGGGCGCGTATTACCTGACCCGTGGGGGTGAGAGCGTGGCGGGGAGTGGCGGGAAGTAAATGTCACTGTGGAACCGGATCCCTTGTGGGAGCGGGCTTGCTCGCGAAGGCGGTGTGTCATCCAACATTTGCGTCGACTGACACGCCGCCTTCGCGAGCAAGCCCGCTCCCACCCAGATCAAAAGCAAGAATCAAGAGGACATGGACATGCAAACCAAACTGCTGATCAACGGCCATCTGGTGAACGGCGAAGGCCCTGGCCAGGCGGTGTTCAACCCGGCGCTGGGCCGGGTGCTGGTGGAGATCAATGAAGCCAGCGAAGCCCAGGTCGATGCCGCCGTGCGTGCCGCCGACAACGCCTTCGAAGCCTGGTCGCAAATGCCACCCAAGGACCGCTCCTTGTTGCTGCTCAAGCTGGCCGATGCCATCGAAGCCCACGGCGAGGAGCTGGCGAAGCTGGAGTCGGATAACTGCGGCAAACCCTTCAGCGCCGCGCTGAACGACGAGATCCCGGCGATTGCCGACGTGTTCCGTTTCTTTGCCGGCGCCAGTCGCTGCATGAGCGGTTCGGCGGGCGGCGAATACCTGCCCGGGCACACCTCGATGATCCGTCGCGACCCGGTGGGGGTCATCGCCTCCATCGCGCCGTGGAACTACCCGCTGATGATGGTCGCCTGGAAAATCGCCCCGGCCCTGGCCGCCGGCAATACCGTGGTGCTCAAGCCGTCGGAGCAGACCCCATTGACGGCGTTGCGCCTGGCGGAACTGGCGTCGGAGATTTTCCCCGCCGGCGTGCTTAACGTGATCTTCGGACGCGGGCAAACCGTCGGCAACCCGCTGGTCACTCACCCGAAAGTGCGCATGGTGTCGCTCACCGGCTCCATCGCCACCGGCTCGAACATCATTTCCAGCACGTCCGACAGCGTCAAGCGCATGCACATGGAACTGGGCGGTAAAGCCCCGGTGATCATCTTCGACGACGCCGACATTGACGCGGCCGTGGAAGGCATCCGCACCTTCGGTTTCTACAACGCCGGCCAGGACTGCACCGCCGCCTGCCGCATCTATGCCCAGCAAGGTATCTACGACCGGTTCGTCGAGAAACTCGGCGCCGCGGTAGGCAGCATCAAATACGGCCTGCAAACCGCACCAGACACCGAGATGGGCCCACTGATCACCGCCCAGCACCGCGACCGCGTGGCCGCTTTTGTCGAACGAGCAATCGCCCAGCCGCATATCCGCCTAATCACCGGTGGCAAGGCCGTGGACGGCAACGGGTTCTTCTTCGAACCGACGGTGCTGGCCGACGCCCAGCAGGATGACGAAATTGTCCGCCGGGAAGTCTTCGGGCCGGTGGTATCCGTCACTCCGTTCCTCGACGAAGCGCAAGTGCTGGCCTGGGCCAACGATTCGGACTACGGCCTGGCCTCATCGGTATGGACCGCCGACATCGGCCGTGCCCATCGCCTGTCGGCACGCCTGCAATACGGCTGCACCTGGGTGAACACTCACTTCATGCTCGTCAGCGAAATGCCCCATGGCGGTCAGAAACGTTCCGGCTATGGCAAGGACATGTCCATGTATGGGCTGGAGGATTACACGGTGGTGCGGCATGTGATGTTCAAGCATTGAGCCAATGCTAATTGCGATTACACCACGACCAAGGGGACGATACTGGTCGTGGTGAAGCGCATCTCACGATGGCACCACCAACTGCACCGAAGGAAAATAACTTCGGTAACGCTTCGCATCACGCGTAAGCAAAGGAAGACGCTTGACAGCCGCATGGGCACCGATGAAGAAATCGGCAAACACATTATTTTTGCTACCGCCCACCTTTCGATAACGCACAAAAGCCTTCCCTGCCAAAAACAACGCTGGACGAGGTACCTCCTGCATTAGCAGCCCCATCTCTTCGACAACCTCATTCAACGCTTCGAAGGTAGAAAATGTCTGGGACAGTTCAGCATAAATAACTGGATTGATTACCAAATTGTGAATTTTGGATTGGGCACGCATCTGCTCGATGGACCAATCAGCCCAAACCGGATCATCTTCCAGCACATCGATCAAGACGTTGGTATCGACCAATATCATCAGTCTTCACCACGCAACAGGGCCATTAGATCGTCTGTGCGCCATTTGATATCCGCCCTGCCACGGACAGCTTCAAAGCGATCACCGATAGCTGCCTCGGCTGTTCCGGGCTTACCTGCATGCAGCACTACCTCGCCCTGTGCATTGATGCTGAACTCTACCGCACAGCCAGGAATCAAGTGCAGCGCGTCGCGAATGGGTTTGGGAATGGTGACTTGTCCTTTGCTGGTCATAGTCGTCGGCACTGTATTCTCCTCAAAGTATTACTTCGCATAGAAAGGTAATACTTCACGCTCAGGCCTGCAACCGCCGCTGACGGTAGGCCGATGTGCTTGGCCTCGTTTGAAAATTCCCACTCGTTGGTAGGAAAATTGCGAGGCCATTTAAAAGCTGTAGGGTCTCTGGTCAAAACCGCGAAACACTGCGCATCGCATCCACCAGGTAACGCATGGCGATGCGGTCGTTTTCCGACAACTCCCGATAACGCTCGACCAATCTCATTTCTTCCAGGCTGAGCCGGCGTGTCCTGCGCGGGTGGGTCAGGCCTGGAAAGATCCCCAGCATTTCGGTGATGCCCTGTATTTTTGTCATGAGTTTGTCCTTCTGTACGTCGAGGTTGACCTGATAGCGCCGTCTGGAACCCGGGTTGGATCGTCTGTCACGCTAAAGAATAGGGAGGATTCAAAGCGTGAAAAGGGAGTTTTAGAGTAATTAGTCAAAAAAACAGGGAATCGGCATAAAAAAAGAAATAACTGTAAGAAAATTTAACCATGCCACGCTTTCCTATCTCTCCAAGCCTGTATTTCCCCTATGATTTTGCGCCTCGGTGAACCGATCCAGCTCTCAGGCATCTGTTCTAACGTTCGTCGCGTTTGGCCAAAGGCATGTCCGAACTCCTTTATCAGTCGCTGTGGCCAGGATCGGCTCGGGGCTGTTTCGAGAAAGGTTGTATTTATGCACCGCAGGAATCTGCTCAAGGCCTCCATGGCCTTCGCCGCCTACACCGGGCTATCGGCCTCCGGGCTCATGGCCGCACGCGCCTGGGCCGCCGAACAGACCGCCGACGGCGAAGCCCGTCCCTTCGACTTCAACGGTTTGAAGGAACAGGCCAAGCGGCTAGCCGAGAGCCGCTACGTCGACACCAAGCAAGTCCTGCCACCGACCCTGGCCCAGATGTCGCCGCTGCAGTTCAACGCCATCCAGTACGACGTCAACCATTCGTTATGGAATGATCTGGACGGGCGGCAACTGGATGCACAGTTTTTCCACGTCGGCATGGGCTTCAAGCAGCCGGTGCGCATGTACAGCGTCGATCCGAAGACACGTATGGCCCGTGAGGTGCACTTCCGTCCGGAGCTGTTCAACTATGAGAAAACCACGGTCAACACCTCGCAATTGACGGGTGACCTGGGCTTCGCCGGCTTTCGCGTCTTCAAGGCGCCGGAGCTGGATCGGCACGACATCGTTTCGTTCCTGGGCGCCAGCTATTTCCGCGCGGTGGACGCCAGTGGCCAGTACGGGCTGTCGGCCCGCGGCCTGGCCATCGACACCTACGCCAAGAAGCGCGAGGAATTCCCGGACTTCACTAAATTCTGGTTCGAAACCCCGGACAAGAACAGCACCCGCTTCGTGGTCTACGCCCTGCTCGACTCCCCCAGTGCTACCGGTGCCTATCGGTTCGACATCGATTGCCAGCCGACCCGGGTGGTGATGGAGATCGACGCACACATCAACGCCCGTACCGCCATCGAGCAACTGGGTATCGCCCCCATGACCAGCATGTTCAGTTGCGGCACCGTCGAGCGGCGCATGTGCGACACCATTCACCCGCAAATCCACGACTCCGACCGTCTGGCCATGTGGCGCGGCAACGGCGAGTGGGTCTGTCGTCCGTTGAACAACCCCGCCACCCTGCAATTCAATGCGTTCGCCGACAAGGACCCAAAAGGCTTCGGCCTGGTGCAGACCGATCACGACTTTGCCAGCTACCAGGACACCGTGGACTGGTACAGCAAGCGTCCGAGCCTGTGGGTCGAACCGACGACGGCCTGGGGCGAAGGCTCGGTAGACCTGCTGGAGATTCCGACTACCGGCGAAACCCTGGACAACATCGTCGCGTTCTGGACGCCGAAAAAACCGGTGGCCGCCGGTGACTCGCTGAACTATGGCTACAAGCTCTACTGGAGCGCCCTGCCGCCGGTCAGCACCGACCTGGCCCATGTCGACGCCACCCGTTCAGGCATGGGCGGCTTCATCGAAGGTTGGGCACCGGGCGAGCATTACCCGACCGTCTGGGCACGCCGTTTCGCCGTGGACTTCAGCGGCGGTGGCCTCGACCAACTGCCGCCGGGCACCGGCATCGAACCGGTGGTGACCTGCTCCCACGGCGAAGTGAAGGACTTCAACGTGTTGGTGCTGGATGCGATCAAGGGCTATCGCATCACCTTCGATTGGTACCCGACCGACGACCGCGTGGACCCGGTACAGATGCGCCTGTTCATTCGCAGCAAGGACCGGACCTTGAGCGAGACCTGGTTGTACCAGTACTTCCCGCCGGCGCCGGATAAGCGTAAGTATCCCTGAGCCCTGCTGCGTCAGGGATGACGCCTTCGCGAGCAAGCCCGCTCCCACAGTGAGCTTGTGTTATCCACAGAGTTTGTGATCCACACCCGATCCCTGTGGGAGCGGGCTTGCTCGCGAAGACGGCAGTACAAACACCAACGATTTCAAAGAAGCCAAAAAGCCCCGGCCAATGACGACCGGGGCTTTCTGTTTTATCAGGCCCTTAGTCCCGCAAATCCGACTCATGAATCGGCTGGTCCCGATGGGTGGCCCGCTGGTATTGCGCCGGCCACGTGGCCTTGCGGCCGCCCAGGTCATCATCGGCATGCAGGGCCCAGTAAGGATCACGCAACAATTCCCGGGCCAGGAAAATGATGTCGGCCTGGCAAGTGCGCAGGATGTGCTCGGCCTGGGCCGGTTCGGTGATCATGCCGACGGTGCCGGTGGCGATTTCCGACTCCTTGCGCACCCGCTCGGCAAAGCGTGTCTGGTAACCCGGGCCGGTGGGAATTTCCGCATTGGCGGCCGTGCCGCCCGATGACACATCGATCAGGTCCACCCCCAGCGCCCTGAAGCGCCGCGCCAGTTCCACGGTTTCGTCCGGGTTCCAACCGTCCTCGACCCAATCGGTGGCGGAGACGCGCACGAACACCGGCAGCTCTTCAGGCCATACCGCCCGGATCGCTTTGGTAACTTGCAGCACCAGCCGGATACGGTTTTCGAACGAGCCGCCGTATTGGTCGCGCCGCTGATTGCTCAACGGCGACAGGAATTGATGCAGCAGATAACCATGGGCCGCGTGGACCTCGACCACCTTGAAGCCGGCCGTGAGGGCGCGCTTGGCCGCCTCCACGAAGGCCTGGATCAGATCGGCGATCTGTCCTTCGTCCAACTGCACCGGCTGGGTGTGTTGCGGATCGAAGGCAATCGGCGACGGGCCGACCGGCACCCAGCCGCCGTCCGCCGGTTTGACGCTGCCATGCTTGCCCAGCCAGGGACGCCAGGTGCTGGCCTTGCGTCCGGCATGGGCCAGTTGGATGCCCGGCACGGCCCCTTGGGCGGTGATGAACCGGGTGATGCGTTGCAGGGGTTCGATCTGTTCATCGTTCCACAGCCCCAGGTCCTGGGCGGTGATGCGACCGTCGGCGGTCACGGCGGTGGCTTCGGTGAACACCAGGCCGGCACCGCCCACGGCGCGGCTGCCCAAGTGCACCAGGTGCCAATCGTTGGCCAGGCCATCGGTGCTCGAATACTGGCACATCGGCGATACCGCGATGCGATTGGGCAGGGTCAATTGGCGAAGGGTATAGGGTTCCAGCAGCAGACTCATGGGGCACCTCTCGAATCAGTGGGCAGGCTCCAGGGTTCTGTTTGAACAGTCGACGAGTGACAAAAGGTACAACACCCGCCCCCGCGGGCAAAAAATTCGACAAGACGTCACAAGGGCTATCAAGCAGTGCTTAGAGCCTAGTCGACAACCCGCGAGGACGGAGGGTTCAGAACTTAAAAACCGACGGTGTGACGCAACGACGTTCGCTCAAGGCTGCTTGCATCTCGTGGCGAGGGAGCTTGCTCCCGTTGGGCTGCGAAGCGGCCCCCTGAGTTCCAGCCATCACATTGCAAGGGGACGCTGTCGCGTCCAGCGGGAGCAAGCTCCCTCGCCACAAAGGCCGATCGGCGTATCGCCTACCGCGGCTCGATATGGGCAATCATCAACTGCACCGTTTCCTGGCCGCGGAACTCGTTGAGGTCGAGCTTGTAGGCCAGCTCCACCCAGCGCACGGTAGGGTTGGGCCAGATCTCGCGGTCGATGCCGAAGGCAATGCCGTCGAGCTTCACCGAGCCGCATTCGCTCTTGAGGATGACCTTCAGGTGCCGTTCGCCCACCACGCGTTGCTCGACCAACTGGAACACGCCATGGAACATCGGCTCCGGGAAATGCTGGCCCCAGGGACCGGCATGCCGCAGCGCCCGGGCCAGTTCCAGATGAAACTCCTCCACCGCCAGGGTGCCATCCGACAACAGCCGGCCGGTCAGGTCTTCTTCGCGCAGTTGCCGGCGCACTTCCGCATCGAACGCTTCGGCGAACAATGGAAAATTCGCCTCCGGCAGCGTCAGCCCCGCCGCCATGGCGTGACCGCCGTACTTGCTGATCAGCGTCGGATGCTGCGCCGCCACGACGCTCAGCGCATCGCGAATGTGGAAGCCCGGCACCGAGCGCCCCGAGCCCTTGAGCAAGCCGTCGCCGGCGTCGGCAAAGGCGATGGTCGGCCGGAAATAACGTTCTTTCATCCGCGAGGCGAGGATGCCGATCACCCCTTGGTGCCACTGCGGATCGAACAGGCACAAGCCGAATGGCATCGACTCCACCGGCAGGTCCTTGAGCTGGGCCAGGGCTTCACGCTGCATGCCTTGCTCGATGGATTTGCGGTCCTGGTTCATGCCGTCCAGTTGCGCCGCCATTTCCCGCGCCAGGGCCGGGTCGTCGGTGAGCAGGCATTCGATGCCCAGGCTCATGTCGTCCAGGCGCCCGGCCGCATTCAGACGCGGCCCGAGGATAAATCCGAGATCAGTGGAAGTAATCCGCGCTGCGTCGCGCTTGGCCACTTCCAGGATCGCCTTGATGCCGGGCCGGGCGCGTCCGGCGCGAATCCGTTCCAGGCCCTGGTGCACCAGGATCCGGTTATTCGCGTCCAGCGGTACCACGTCGGCCACGCTGCCCAGGGCCACCAGGTCGAGCAATTCGCCAATGTTCGGCTGAGGGGTGCTGGCGTACCAGCCCAGGCTGCGCAGACGCGCCCGCAGCGCCATCAGCACATAAAAAATAACCCCGACACCAGCCAGGGCCTTGCTCGGGAACTCGCAGCCCGGCTGGTTCGGATTGACGATGGCGTCGGCCGCCGGCAATTCGAGGCCCGGCAAGTGGTGGTCGGTGACCAGCACCCGAAGCCCCGCCGCTTTCGCCGCCGCCACGCCTTCCACACTGGAAATGCCGTTATCCACGGTGATCAGCAATTGCGGTTCGCGGGCCAGGGCGACTTCGACGATTTCCGGGGTCAGCCCATAGCCATATTCGAAGCGATTGGGCACCAGGTAATCGACATGGGCCGCACCCAGCAGCCGCAAGCCCAACATGCCCACCGTGCTGGCCGTCGCGCCATCGGCATCGAAATCCCCGACGATCAGGATCCGCTGGCGTTGCTCCAGCGCCGTCACCAGCAGATCCACCGCGGCGTCGATCCCCTTGAGCTGCTGGAACGGAATCAAGCGCGCCAGGCTCTTGTCCAGTTCGGCCTCGGACTGCACGCCGCGTGCTGCGTACAGGCGGGTCAACAGGGGCGGCAAGTCACCGAGGAACGGCAGGGTGTCGGGCAGTTGGCGGGGTTCTATACGCATGGGGGACGGACATTTCTCTACTTTTTGGTCCTGGACCGTGGCGAGGGAGCTTGCTCCCGCTGGGCTGCGTAGCGGCCCCCTTGATTGTGGGCGCTGCGCACCCAAGCGGGAGCAAGCTCCCTCGCCACAATGAGTTCACTCAATACCTGTCAATGGCTCAACCGCGTTCGCCCAGCAACCATTGGAGCTGGACTTCATGCTGGCCACGGTCGTCAGTCACGAAAATCGTGCCTTCGCTGATCATCACATCCCACTTGATCACCCGGGGCATGTCCTTGGCCAGGGTTTCGAGCACTTCCTGGGGCACGGCGGCGATGTTGACGTTCTTCAGGTTCTTGACCGCCGGAATCACCTTGCCTTCCCACACCCGCAGGCTGCCGTAGGCCAGCAGGCTGGTGCGCTCGGTCCGGCGCGAGCACCAGGTCAGCCGATCGGCATCCGGCTGACCGACTTCGATCCAGTGCAGCACCCGGTCATCCAGGCTTTTTTCCCACAGCGCAGGCTCATCGACGTCTGACAGACCACGACCAAATGCCAGCAACTCGTTGTACCAGAACGCGTAGGCCAGCAGGCGCACGGTCATGCGCTCTTCGGTTTCCGAAGGGTGGCGGGCGATGGTCTGCTTCACATTTTCGTACACATTGCGGTCGAGGTCGGTGAGGTTCAGTTCAAACTTGTAGGTCGTGGACGGCTGGGCCATGAACGGGCTTCTTGATACGAGGAAAGGCGGCAAGTCTAACCGATGACGCGGGCAATCCACGAATTGCCGACCATCAACCTGCGGCGACCGGCCCTGGCCTATGATAAAACGCTCTATCCGTTCTGCTTTGTCCTACAGGATCCGTCATGTCGCTTACTGCCAAACCCCTTGCCGGCGTCAAAGTCATCGAACTCGGCACTTTGATCGCCGGGCCCTTCGCCTCGCGAATCTGCGGCGAATTCGGTGCCGACGTCATCAAGGTCGAATCCCCCGATGGCGGTGATCCGCTGCGCAAATGGCGCAAGCTGTACGAAGGCACATCCTTGTGGTGGTTCGTCCAGGCACGCAACAAGAAGTCCCTGACCTTGAACCTCAAGCACCCCGAAGGCCTGGCGATCCTGAAGAAACTGATCGGAGAAGCCGACATCCTGATCGAGAATTTTCGCCCCGGCGTGTTGGAAAAGCTCGGCCTGGGCTGGGATGTTCTGCATGCACTGAACCCGAAGCTGGTGATGGTACGGCTTTCGGGCTTTGGCCAGACCGGGCCGATGAAAGACCAGCCGGGGTTTGGCGCGGTGGGCGAATCCATGGGCGGCCTGCGCTACATCACCGGTTTCGAAGACCGCCCGCCGGTGCGCACCGGGATTTCCATCGGCGACTCCATCGCCGCCCTGTGGGGCGTGATTGGCGCATTGATGGCCCTGCGTCACCGCGAGGTCAACGGCGGAACCGGGCAAGTGGTGGACGTGGCTTTGTACGAGGCGATTTTCGCCATGATGGAAAGCATGGTGCCGGAGTTCGACGTGTTCGGCTTCATCCGCGAGCGCACCGGCAACATCATGCCCGGCATCACCCCCTCGTCCATCCACACCAGCGCCGACGGCAAGCACGTGCAGATTGGCGCCAACGGCGATGCGATCTTCAAGCGCTTCATGCAGATCATCGGGCGTGACGACCTGGCCAATGACCCGCAACTGGCCAGCAATGATGGCCGTGACAGCCGGCGCAATGAGCTCTACGGCGTCATCGATCGCTGGGTCAACGGGCTGCCGCTCGACAGCGTTATCGACCAACTGAACCAGGCCGGGGTACCGGCCAGCCGGATCTTCAGCGCCGAAGACATGCTCAGCGACCCGCAATTCCTGGCCCGTGAAATGTTCCTGCAGGCCAAGCTGCCGGACGGCAAGGCGTTCAAGATGCCAGGAATCGTACCGAAACTCTCCGACACCCCGGGCACCTCCGAATGGGTCGGGCCGGCATTGGGTGAACACAATGCCCAGGTGCTCGGCGAACTGGGCTACGACGCGCAGCAGATCGCCAAGCTGCGTAGCGACGGGGCCATTTGACAGACCGCAGGAGGGCAGCCACTGAAGATCAAACTGTGGGAGCGAGCCTGCTCGCGATAGCGTCGGGTCAGACGACTTGATGTTGACTGGCACACCGCAATCGCGAGCAGGCTCGCTTCCACACAGGTTTTGGGTCGTTTATAAGATCAGTGTCCGCCGCCGATCCCTGTGGGAGCCGAGCTTGCTCGCGATAGCGGTGTGTCTGCTTGCATCAATGCTGAATGTGCCGCCGCAATCGCGAGCAGGCTCGCTCCCACAGTTGGGCCCACAAAAGCTCCACCAGGGCCTGACAGAACACGCTAAACACATAAAAGCCGGGCAAAAAGAAACCCCGAGAAGTGGGGAGACGACTCGGGGTTAAACGTAACCAATCATGGTTAGTACAACAAGCGACAAGCACCGGAGCACAATGCTTGCTCTTGCTGGTAAAAGGTCTGACTCATCAGGACGTAGGAAGGTTCCCACAAAACCCGGTCAATTCGCCGCGACCATGACCTTGTCGCGCGCCAGATTGCGCAATGCCGCAATCACACAGGGCTCAAGGCGACCCTCGGCAATCAGCACATCGCGATGCAGGCCATCGACCACGTCGGTCAACTGACGCTTGTCGGCCAATTGGGCCTGATTGAACACTCGCTCGACGATGATGCTCCCGCTGGCATTCCTCAGCGTTACCCGGCATTCGCCCTTGGCACCGGAGGGAGTCAGCGAGACCTGGTACGGGCTCAAGGCTTCATTCAGCAATAGGCTGATACTTTCCATTCGCTCACCCTTCAATAGTCCGAAACAACTGCATGTACACAGTCAATGACCGTGGGCCGCAGCAGAAAGTTCGTCAGCGCACCGAACCGGCACGCCTCAACCTGTTCAACCGAGCATGCGCGTCCAATATGACAGTCAAACAACAGCCTTCTCCGGGCGCCGTTACGGGCTGACGGCCGGCACAGCCAAGCCCCTGTCGCAACGGCGCCACCGGCGCCCGACATCGGTCCAGCCCCCCAGAATGCCACGCAGGTGCCCATCGGCCCCATAGAACGGCACCGACCAATGATAGATTTCCCGCAATCCGCCGCTGAACATCAATTGCCGGTCGACGAACCGAGACTGGCCGGTGCGCAATTGATCCATCACTTCCCCATGCAGCAGCTCGGCGGTGGCCGGCGGGAATGATGCCGAGTCGGTCAGCCGCGTGCCCCGCAGTTTTTCGAAGCGGGTCGCGAACTGCTCTTCATAGCTTTTGTTGCACATGATCAGGCGGCCTTCCAGATCACGGATGAAAATCGGGTCGGGAATGGCATCCATCAAGGCCCGCTGGAGCATCAACTGATCCTTGAGGACCGCTTCGGCGTTGAGGCGTTGGTCGATCTGTATCTGCAGGCGACGGTTCCACAGCAGGGACAAGAGGCCAAACACCACGACCACGGTCACACACCAGTAACCCCAGCTGGACATCCGCGTCCAGATCGTGGGCGCCTGGACTGGGGTCGTGCCGGACAACCATTTCGAACGCAGCGCACGCATGTCCTCGGCCGGGAAGGCTTCCAGGGCTTTATTCAAGATACTCAGCAACACGGTCAGGTCCTGGCGTACCGCCAGGTAATCCGGTTCCCACTTGCCCTCAAGGCCGCTGCCGACCTGCAATTGCCCGGCCGGGTAGAGATGCACCCCGGTTTCATTTTCGATAGTGGCAAAGGCTTCCCGGCTCTCTACCAGCGCCCGCGCCTCGCCAGAGGTCTTGGTCGTGCGTAATGTGATCGTCGGGTAATCGCGCCGGATTTCCGCTTCCAATGCATGGCGTGCCGGTAATGCCAGGACTTTCCCTTCGAGCTGCCCCAGCGAATGAAGGGACGATTCCCCGTCTCGGCCGACGAATACCCAGCCGAAACCACCGAACGCATGGCTGAAACTGAGGAAATCCCGACGTTCTTCATTCATCGCCAGCAGGGTCGTCATGTCGGCCTCGCCATTCTCCAGCATCGTCAACAACTCACCGGGGGAGAACGACTCCCGATGCACGAACTCGAGGCCGCTCAGGTGCGCGATACGCTGGAGAATATCGTGGTTCAACCCACTCCACTGTCCCTGCTCATTCTTGAACAAGTACAACGGAAACTGCATGGTGGCCACGATGACCCGGGGGTTCTCCTTGACCCACTTCAACTCTTGCGCGTCCAGCACCAGCCGTTCGCCAGGGTTGCGCGGTGGCGTTTCGAAAGCGCTCAGCGGCGCCGCACCGCCCCCCTGCGTCCAGTACATCAGGGCCAGGACCATTACCCAGCCCAGGGCTGGCTTGCCTTTGATAAAAAACGACATCTGCATTTCCTTCGAGATGACTCGCCCATCCCTCCAAGGGCGAAAACCCGGCCAGTTTGGCATGCAGAAACAAGAAAGCCCGTCAGGAGACGGGCTTCAAAATGTGACAGATTTAAGCGGTCAGAGTGGCTTGCCGCGATTGCCATGCAGGCTGACAAAGGCCTGCACGGCTTTCAAGTCGTTGGGCAACACGGTGCATCGCTCATCTCGCTCAAACAAATCAGAAAGATGCGCAGGCAGTTCGAGCGCTTTTCCTACACCAGCTTTCTCCACCGCTTCCGGGAACTTGACCGGGTGAGCCGTGCCCAGGATCACCATCGGGATGTCCAGGCTGCGACGGCACTCACGAGCGGCCCTGACACCGATGGCCGTGTGCGGATCGAGCAACTCACCGCTCTGCTCGAACACCTCGGCGATGGTTTCGCAGGTCTGCTCATCGTTCACGGCCAGGGAGTCGAACAACTTGCGGGCTTCGGTCCAGCGCTCAGGCTCGACGCTGAAACCGCCGCCCTGCCGGAAGCTGTCCATCAGGCCGGCGATCGCCGCGCCGTTGCGACCGTGCAGGTCGAACAGCAGGCGTTCGAAGTTCGACGACACCATGATGTCCATCGAAGGCGACAGCGTGGCGTGCAGGGTTTCCTTGACGTACTGGTTGCCGCTCATGAAGCGGTGCAGGATGTCGTTGCGGTTGGTGGCGACGATCAACTGGTTGATCGGCAGCCCCATGTTGCGCGCCAGGTACCCGGCGAAGATATCGCCGAAGTTGCCGGTCGGCACCGAGAACGATACGGAACGGGCCGGACCGCCCAGCTGCAGGGCCGCATGGAAGTAATAGACGATCTGGGCCATGATCCGCGCCCAGTTGATCGAGTTCACCGCCACCAGCCGCGTGCCCTTGAGGAAGCTCTGGTCGGCGAAGCTGGCCTTGACCATTTCCTGGCAGTCATCGAAGTTGCCTTCGATGGCGATGTTGTGGATGTTATCGCCAAAAATGGTCGTCATCTGCCGACGCTGCACTTCCGAGACCCGGTTGTGCGGGTGCAGGATGAAAATGTCGACGTGCTCGCAATGCTTGCAGCCTTCGATGGCCGCCGAACCGGTGTCGCCAGAGGTGGCACCGACGATCACCACGCGCTCGCCACGCTTTTGCAGCACGTAGTCCAGCAGGCGACCGAGCAGTTGCAGGGCGAAGTCCTTGAACGCCAGGGTCGGGCCGTGGAACAGCTCCATGACCCATTCGTTACCGTTGAGCTGACGCAGCGGCGCGATGGCATTGTGGGAAAAGACGCCATAGGTCTCTTCCAGGATCTTTTTAAAATCGGCGTCCGGGATGCTGCCGGTGACAAACGGGCGCATGACCCGGAACGCCAGCTCGTGATACGGCAGGCCGGCCCAGGAAGCGATTTCTTCCTGGGTGAAACGCGGCAGGTTTTCCGGCACATAGAGACCGCCGTCCGTGGCCAGGCCGGCCAGGAGGACATCTTCGAAATTCAGGGCCGGTGCCTGGCCGCGGGTGCTGATATAGCGCATAGGGGGCAAACCTTCGGTTTGAGCTGCGAGCTGTAAGCTACAAGCTGCAAGTAAAAGCGGATCTGCTTTGACTTGGAGCTTGCAGCTTGAAGCTTGTAGCTGCTTAGTTCAAATGTTCAACGCGGATACGGACCACCGGCCCAACGACACCCTGGAGCGCTTCCAGCGCCGCGATCGCGTCGTTGATGTTCTGCTCGACCACACGGTGGGTCAGCAGGATCATCGGCACCAGGCCGTCGTGTTCCTCGACTTCCTTCTGCATGATCGACTCGATGTTGATGCCGCGCTCCGAGAGGATACTCGCCACTTGGGCCAGCACGCCCGGATGGTCCTTGGCCTGGATGCGCAGGTAGTAGGAGCTTTCGCACGCCTCGATCGGAAGAATCGGGTGAGCCGACAACGAGTCTGGCTGGAAGGCCAGGTGCGGCACGCGATTTTCCGGGTCGGAGGTCATGGCGCGAACCACGTCCACCAGGTCGGCAATGACTGAAGAAGCCGTCGGCTCCATGCCCGCGCCAGCGCCGTAGAACAACGTCGAGCCAGAGGCATCGCCGTTGACCATCACCGCGTTCATCACACCGTTGACATTGGCGATCAGGCGGTCGGCCGGGATCAGCGTCGGGTGCACGCGCAGCTCGATGCCGCTGGCGGTGCTGCGCGCCACGCCCAGGTGTTTGATGCGATAGCCCAGGGCTTCGGCGTAGTTCACGTCCGCGGTGGTCAGCTTGGTGATGCCCTCGGTGTAGGCCTTGTCGAACTGCAACGGAATACCGAACGCAATGGACGCCAGGATCGTCAGCTTGTGCGCGGCGTCGATGCCTTCCACGTCGAACGTCGGATCAGCCTCTGCGTAGCCGAGGGCCTGGGCTTCGGCGAGCACGTCTTCGAAGGTGCGACCCTTCTCGCGCATCTCGGTGAGGATGAAGTTGCCGGTGCCGTTGATGATCCCCGCGACCCAGTTGATACGGTTGGCCGACAGGCCTTCGCGGATCGCCTTGATCACCGGGATGCCACCGGCCACGGCGGCTTCGAACGCCACGATCACACCCTTCTCGCGGGCCCTGGCGAAAATCTCATTACCGTGAACAGCGATAAGCGCCTTGTTCGCGGTGACCACATGCTTGCCATTCTCGATGGCCTTGAGTACCAACTCGCGGGCAACGGTATAGCCGCCCACCAGCTCTATGACGATGTCGATCTCAGGGTTCGTGGCCACTTCGAACACATCGTTGGTAATCGCAATACCGGTCGTCTGGAACTGAGGCTTTGGCGTGCGCATGGCAATTTGTGCCACTTCGATCCCACGCCCGGCACGACGAGAAATTTCCTCGGCGTTGCGCTGAAGTACGTTGAAGGTGCCGCCACCGACGGTACCTAACCCACAGATGCCTACTTTGACCGGATTCACTCTTGACTCCCCATGAAACGGCCGACGCAAGGTCGGCCGTGAAATACAGCCGCGCAGCAACGCGACTCTGTGTTTAACGGCCCGACGAAAGTTTTCGCCGAGCCGTGATCTTCAAAAGCGGATCGCCCATGATCATTTCGCGCCGAGGGCCAGTTTGGCCACTTGTGGCGCTGGCTGGTAGCCCGGAATTACCTGACCATCGGCCAAAACAATCGCCGGCGTACCGTTCACACCTATTGACTGTCCGAGGGCAAACTGCTTGGAAACCGGATTCTCGCACTGGGCGGCCTTGATTTCCTTGCCGTCGACCATCTTGTCCATGGCCGCTTTCTTGTCCTTGGAGCACCAGACCGCCTGCAACTGCTCATCACCCGGCGAGCCCAGGCCCTGGCGCGGAAATGCCACATAACGCACTTCGATGCCGCGCTTGTTCAGTTCCGGCACTTCGGCGTGCAGCTTGTGGCAATACGGGCAGGTGGTGTCGGTAAACACGGTGATGTGGGACTTGGTTTCGCCGATGGCCGGATAAACCACGGTTTCAGCGACCGGAATGCCGTTGATCAACTTGGAAATGCCTTGGCGCTCGGTCAGCTCGGTGAGGTTGACCGGCTTGCCGTCCTTGAGCTCGAACAGGTTGCCCTGGACGATGTATTGGCCGTCGGCGCTGGCATAAAGCACGCGGCTGCCCTTGAGCTTGACCTCATACAGGCCGGCCATGGGACTGGCCGAAATGGTGTCGATCGGCACGTCGAGCTGAAGGTTTTCCAGGCTTTTGCGGATAGCCTTGTCGGCCGCGTCGTCGGCGATGGCAAAGGTACTGGCCAACGCAATGGCGGCGGCGGTGAACATCTGGATCAAACGCATGGGGACTCCTGAGGCGAACAAATGAGACGGGAAACACCGACCCGCAGATTCGGGTTCCAACCGCCCACTGTGCAAACCGACAAAGCCTACCACAGAAGGCTGGCGTGACCGAATGCCGCTGACGCAAGACATTGCTGGAGGCTGCCCTGTGGAACTGTCCTGTGGGAACTGTCCTGTGGGAGGTACCTGTGGGAGCAAGGCTTGCCCGCGATGGCCACGCTACGGTGTAACAACTGAACCGCGTTATCGTTCATCGCGGGCAAGCCTTGCTCCCACAAGCTTGCTCCCAAAGGCTCCCACAGGGGACTTCATTCAGCCGCGGGGATGATGCTTGGCATGCAAGTCCTGCAACCGTGCCCGAGCCACATGGGTGTAGATCTGGGTAGTGGACAAGTCGCTATGGCCAAGCAGCATCTGCACCACCCGCAGGTCGGCGCCGTGGTTGAGCAGGTGTGTGGCGAAGGCATGACGCAAGGTGTGGGGCGAGAGGGATTTGTTGACCCCGGCCACCTTGGCCTGGTGCTTGATGCGGTGCCAGAAGGTCTGGCGGGTCATCTGCTCGCCGCGCAGGCTGGGGAACAGCACATCGCTGGGACGCCCACCCAGCAGTTCATGACGGGCATCGCGCATGTAACGCTCGACCCAGACAATCGCTTCCTCGCCCATCGGCACCAGGCGCTCCTTGCTGCCCTTGCCCATCACCCGCAGCACACCCTGGCGCAGGTTGACTTGCTCCAGCGTCAAGCTGATCAGCTCGGTGACCCGCAGGCCACAGGCGTACAAGACTTCCAGCATGGCCCGGTCGCGCTGGCCGATGGCCTCACTGAGGTCGGGCGCCGCCAGCAACGCCTCCACATCGGCTTCCGACAGGGACTTGGGCAGCGGACGTCCCAGCTGCGGCATTTCCACGCGCAAGGTCGGATCCACCGCGATGAGCTTTTCCCGCAGTAAATAGCGATAGAACCCACGCAAGCCGGAGAGAAACCGTGCCGTCGAGCGCGGTTTGTAGTTCTGCTCCAGGCGCCACGCCAAGTGATCGAGGATCAACTCCCGGCCGGCATTGATCAGTTCCAGGTTATTTTCCTGCAACCAACCGTTAAACAGTGCCAAATCGCTGCGGTAGGCACCGCGGGTGTTATCGGACAGCCCCTTCTCCAGCCACAGGGCATCGAGAAACTGGTCTATCAGCGGATGATCGATGGCAGGCATAAAGACTCTTGAAAGATGCGGGCACACACGGCATCGAAAATGGAAATGAAGCTATGCAGGGTGCTCAAAGCACAAATCGCAGGCAACAAAAAAGCAGCCCGCAGGCTGCTTTTTTTTGCATCGGAAGCTGGACTTAAGCCAGTTTTTCCTTGATGCGAGCTGCTTTACCCGACAGGTCACGCAGGTAGTACAGCTTGGCTTTACGTACGTCACCGCGACGCTTGACAGCCATGCTGTCGATTTGCGGGCTGTAGGTCTGGAAAGTACGCTCTACGCCGACACCGTTGGAGATTTTACGAACGGTGAATGCACTGTTCACGCCACGGTTACGCTTGGCGATAACGACGCCTTCGAACGCTTGCAGACGGGAACGGTCGCCTTCCTTCACTTTCACCTGAACGACAATGGTGTCGCCCGGGGCAAAGGTAGGGATTTCTTTGGTCATCTGCTCTGCTTCGAGTGCAAGGATGATTTTGTTAGTCATGCTGTGCTCCTAAGGCAAGTCGTCGGACTCACCATCGATACGTTGTTAACTATCGTCCCGCTCGCGGATGTATTCCTCGAGCAGCTTCTTCTCTTCTCCAGAAAGCGAGCGGCTTTCCAGAAGATCGGCGCGTCGTTCATAGGTCCGACCAAGGGACTGCTGTAAACGCCAACGCCGGATGTGCGCGTGGTTGCCACTTAGCAACACGTCGGGAACACGCTGATCCGCATACACCTCCGGTCGGGTGTAGTGCGGGCAATCCAGCAGACCATCCGTAAAGGAATCTTCCTCGGCGGAATCTGCATGCCCTAAAGCTCCAGGCAGCAGTCGTGTAACCGCATCGATCAGGACCATCGCCGGCAGCTCGCCGCCAGACAGTACATAGTCGCCAATCGACCACTCTTCATCGACATGAGCTTCAATGAAACGCTCGTCAATGCCTTCATAACGGCCGGCAATCAGGATCAATGCATCCGAATTTGCCAGCTCGCGTACCGCCGACTGAGTCAGCTGGCGGCCTTGGGGCGACAGGTAGATCACCTTCGCACCCTCCCCGGCTGCCGTCCTGGCCTGAACCAGCGCATCTTCCAGGGGCTTGATCTTCATCACCATGCCCGGGCCACCGCCAAACGGGCGATCGTCCACAGTGTGATGTCGATCCGTGGTGTAGTCCCGCGGATTCCAACAGGTGAGCTGCAACAGCTCCTGTTTCACCGCGCGGCTGGTTATGCCGTACTCGCTGATGGCGGAAAACATCTCGGGAAACAATGTGATGACTTCAACGCGCAAATTAGCCACGTTTAGAAATCCGCATCCCATTCCACCTTCATCTCGCCTGCGGCAAGGTCGACGGCCAACACGCATTGCTCGGTATAGGGCAACAGGCGTTCGCGATCATCCAGGCTGCCGACGCAAGGCTTGACCACCATGACATCGTTCGAACCGGTCTCGAGCAGGTGATCGATTTTCCCGAGCAATTGCCCGAGGTGGTCGATGACCTTCAGACCCACCAGCTGGTACCAGTAGTACTCGCCGTCGGTCAGTTCAGGGAACAGGTTGCGCGGCACGCAGATCTCATAACCGGCCAGAAGACGTGCTTCTTCACGATCATCGAGACCCTTGAGCTTTGCGACCAGGAACTTGTCGTTCCCGCGTCCGCTGACCAGCTCCACCTGTTTCACGCTACCTTCGCGCTTGAGCGTCCAGGTTTTGTACTCCAACAGGTTCTTGATCGGATCAGTAAAGGAATACACCTTCACTTCGCCGCGAACGCCATGTACAGAATAGATCTTGCCGACAACGATCAAATCACCGGCATCTTTTGGCGTCGCGTTCATATTGCTCAGGCCGCAGCCTTAGCCGATTCCTTCAACAACTGAGCAACGCGCTCAGAAGGTTGTGCACCAACGCTCAGCCAGTAGGCTACGCGCTCTTGGTTCACGGACAGACGAACTTCCTGACCACGGGCAACAGGGTTGAAGAAACCAACCTGCTCCTTGTGGGAACCGTCACGCGGGTTGCGGCTGTCGGTTACGGTCAGGTGGTAAAACGGGCGCTTTTTGGAGCCGCCAAGGGCAAGACGGATTGTTAGCATGTGAACATCGTTCCTGTAGTCGGTGCTGCAAATCTAAATGCACAGCGGGCATAGGTGCCCGAAAGGCCGCATATTCTAAGGAATATCCGGACTTTTGCAAATGTCTTTTTCCGGCGCCTGGCGCCATGCGATCAAGATTTGCCATAGAGCCGTCATGAAAAACGGCAGGTCAGCTCCCACGTAGCGCGGGTTTGCTGGAGATCCCCGCATCCGTGCGGGGCAACGCCGACATGACAGCCGGCGCAGATTCTTTACATTTTCGGCATGCCGCCGCCGGGCAACATACCGCCCATGCCGCGCATCATCTTGGCCATTCCGCCCTTGGCGGAGAATTTCTTCATCATCTTCTGCATCTGCTTGTGTTGCTTGATCAAGCGGCCGATGTCCTGCACCTGGGTGCCGGAACCCATGGCGATGCGGCGCTTGCGCGAACCGCTGATCAGCTCAGGGTCGCGGCGCTCGGCCGGGGTCATGGAGTTGATGATGGCTTCCATCTGCTTGAACTGCTTTTCAGCCGCGCCCTGGGCATTGCCCATCTGCGCCAGGTTCACGCCACCGATGTTCGGCAGTTTGTCCATGAGGCCGCCAAGGCCGCCCATGTTCTTCATTTGTTGCAGCTGGTCGCGGAAGTCTTCGAGGTCGAAGCCCTTGCCCTTCTTCAGTTTCTTGGCCAGTTTGTCGGCCTTGTCCTTGTCGAGGGTCTGCTCGGCCTGCTCGATCAGGCTGAGCACGTCGCCCATGCCGAGGATGCGCGAGGCGATACGCTCGGGGTGGAACGGCTCGAGCGCTTCGCTCTTCTCGCCCATACCGATGAACTTGATCGGCTTGCCAGTGATGGCACGTACCGACAGCGCGGCACCGCCACGGGCGTCACCGTCGACCTTGGTCAGGATCACGCCGGTCAGCGGCAGCGCGTCACCGAACGCCTTGGCGGTGTTGGCCGCGTCCTGGCCGGTCATGGCATCGACCACGAACAGGGTTTCCACCGGGTTGATCGCGGCATGGAGCGCCTTGATCTCGCCCATCATCTCTTCATCGATGTGCAGGCGACCGGCGGTATCGACGATGACCACGTCGATGAATTTCAGTTTTGCTTCTTTAATAGCCGCCTGGGCGATGTCCACTGGCTTCTGGCTCAGGTCGGACGGGAAAAACGTCACGCCGATGTCGTTGGCCAGGGTTTCCAGTTGCTTGATCGCCGCCGGACGGTAGATGTCCGCCGACACTACCATCACCGACTTCTTCTTGCGCTCTTTAAGGAAGCGCGCCAGCTTGCCGGCTGTCGTGGTCTTGCCCGCGCCTTGCAGGCCGGCCATCAGCACGACCGCTGGCGGTACGGCGCTGAGGTTCAGGTCTTCGTTGGCGGCGCCCATCAGGCTTTCGAGCTCGGCCTGGACGATCTTCACGAACGCCTGGCCCGGCGTCAGGCTGCGCGACACTTCGGTGCCGACGGCGCGTTCCTTGACCGAATTGACGAAGTCCTTGACCACCGGCAGGGCGACGTCGGCTTCGAGCAACGCCATGCGCACTTCGCGCAGGGTGTCTTTGATGTTGTCCTCGGTCAGTTTCGCCTTGCCGGTGACATGGCGCAGCGTCTGCGAGAGACGGTCGGTTAGGTTTTCAAACATGCGCGATCCTTTCAGGCCCAGATGAGACCGGGATAATGGCGGCCCAGACCGTGAAAAATGTGCTCGGCGAGCCTGCGGCGTGGGCAGGTCGCGGATTATAGCGAAGAAGCGTGCGGCGTACACCTTGCAGTGGTCTTTCGTGTGGAGGGGGTTCTATGCCAAACTCAGCGCCTTTCGGGCTTGCCTAACAGGATTTATGCTCCCCTTGTCACCCAGCTTGCTTGCCACCCTCGCCGCCGCTTGCCTTTATGCCGCTGCGACCCTCTATCAAGGCACACGCCTGGCCACCGGCGCCAAGGCGAACAAACGCCTGCTGGTCACGCTTGGCGTGCTGGCCGTGCTCGGCCACGCGGCCAGCCTTTATACTCACCTGATGACGCCGATCGGCCTGGGCCTGGATTTTTTCAACGCCGCCAGCCTGATCGCCGTCGCCGTGATCGCCCTGACGCTGCTGGCCTGCTCGCGCATCCCGGTGGAGAACCTGTTGGTGCTGCTGTTCCCGCTGGGACTGGCCACGGTGCTGCTGGCGCAGTTCGCGCCGTCGGGCACCGTGCAGATCATCGACGAAGAGCCAGGCATCCTCGCCCACATCCTGCTGTCGATCCTCGCCTACGGCCTGTTCACCATCGCCGTGTTCCAGGCCTTGTTGCTGCTGGTGCAGGATCACCAGCTCAAGCACAAGCACCCGTCCGGGCTGATCCGCAACTTCCCGCCGCTGCAAACCATGGAAAGCCTGTTGTTCGGCTTCCTCTGGGCCGGCTGGACCCTGCTGTCGCTGTCGCTGATCTCCGGCTGGCTGTTCGTCGAGAACCTGTTCGCCCAGCACCTGGTGCACAAGACCTTGCTGGCGTGCCTGGCGTGGGTCGTGTTCAGCGTGCTGCTGTGGGGCCGCAACCGCCTCGGCTGGCGTGGACACAAAGCGATTCGCTGGACCCTGGCCGGTTTCTGCCTGCTGATGCTGGCGTACTTCGGTAGCAAGCTGGTTCGTGAATACATCCTGCATATCTGACGGACGGCCCTGATGGATACGTTGCCCGTAGCGCCGTTGTTCGCCGTGCTGGTGGTGCTGATCCTCTGGTCGGCCCTGTTCACGGCCATCGAAGCCGCCCAGCAATACCTGCTGGCCCAGCGCACAGCCTCGCGCGCCAGTGACAGACCGCTGGCGGCGCTGACCTTCCCGCTGGCCAGCCTGATCCTGTGCAATACCCTCTGTCGCGCCCTGGCCGTGGTCATCGGCACGTTGCTGGCCATTTTTACCTGGCTGGAAAACGGCCCGTGGGTCGCCTGGCTCGGCACCAGCGCCGCCCTGCTGGTGTTCGCCGACTACCTGCCGCGGACCTTGGCCAGCCGTCAGCCCGACGCGGTGCTGGCATTGGGCAACACCTTGCTGGGCATACCGCTGAAGATCCTCTACCCGTTTGCCTGGTTGCTGAATAGCGCCAGCCAGTTGTTGCTGCGCCCCTTCGCTCGCAAGCCCGGCATGGTGCAGCAGAGCGACGACGAAATGCCCGCGCCACCGCGTAGCGAGCAGGAATCCGAGCACGGCAGCAGCCGGCTGCATCCGATTTCCGGCATCCACGCCCTGGACAACATCACCGTCAACGATATCCTCGTACCCCGTAGCGAGGTCGATGGGATCAACCTCGACGACCCCATCGGCGACATCATCGAACAGCTGCGCCTGAACCGGCGTACCCGCCTGCCGGTGTTTCACAGTGACATCAACCAGGTCGAAGCGGTGCTCAACACCCGCCAGATCCGTCATTTGCTGGCGGACGCGAGCCTGACCAAGGAAGCGCTGCTGACCGCTTCCCACGAGCCTTACTTCGTGCCCGAAAGCACGCCACTGCAGCTGCAACTGTTGAATTTCCACAAGCAGCAGCGGCGCTTGGGCATGGTGGTGGACGAATACGGCGAAGTGCTGGGTATTGTCACCCTGGAAGATATCCTCGAAGAAATCGTCGGTGAATTCGAGAGCGAGCACAGCCTCGACAATCCCCACGTTCATCCCCAGCCCGACGGCCGCCTGATGATCGATGGCGCGGCGTCGATCCGCGAATTGAACCGGACCCTGGGCTGGCACCTGCCTTGCGACGGCCCCAAGACCCTCAATGGGTTGGTGACCGAAGCCTTGGAAACCATTCCCGAAAGTCCGGTCTGCCTGAAGATCGGCCGTTATCGGCTGGAAATCATCGAAACCGTGGACAACCGCGTCAGCCAGGTGCTGGCGTGGCATAACAGCTCGGTGCCGGCAGTCCTCTAATTACCCACCGTGGCGAGGGAGCTTGCTCCCGCTGGGCTGCGCAGCAGCCCCAAAAGCAGCCCCCAACTTACCTGATACACCGAGTGATATGGTTTCAGGGCCGCTTCGCAGCCCAGCGGGAGCAAGCTCCCTCGCCACGGTGGGTAATTAGAGGACTGCCGGCACCGAGCTGTTATGCCACGCCAGCACCTGGCTGA